>NZ_JBHXTG010000099.1:0-4020 GCF_042677465.1 Kitasatospora sp. NPDC127111 | reverse complement strand
TTTTTTATACCACCCCCCCCCTGGACACCCCCCCCGGGGGGGGGCCCCCCCCCCCACCCCCCCCCCGCGCCCCCCCCCCCCCCCCCCCCCCCGGCGCCGGGTCTGGGGCCCGGGCCCGCCCCCCCCGCCCCACTGCCACGGGTAGTGGGGTGACTTCCCACAGCTGCGACAGCCGCACACCCCCGAAGCCACCGCCTGCACGCCGCCGTCGGGACAGCGCCGACGCAGCGGCGGGAGCGGAGACGCGACTCCGTTTCGAACACCGGGCCAAGACGCCTACGAGGTTCCGTCATGTCTGATGAGCAGAAGTTCCCATCGCCGCCACGAGGCACCCCCGCCACGACGCGGCCTCCCGCACCCACCTGGCAGCCCGCCCCGGTTCCGTCGTCCTTCGCTACGCCGGCCGCGCGCTCGCACTGCCCGGCCTGTGGTCAACCCTCATCCGGCAGTCCGGCCTGCCAGTTGTGCGGTCAGGTCCTGAACCTTCCCTTGGGAGTCACCCTCTCGACGGTCGGGCTCCGGTTCGGAGGATTCGTCCTGGACTGGGTCCTCGCGGTCTTCACCCTGTTCATCGGCTGGCTGGTCTGGGCCTTGTTCACGTTCTCGAACGGCCAGACACCTGCCAAGCAGATCCTTCACATGAAGACCGTGCACATACCGGACGAGCAGCCGGCGGGGTGGTGGCGGATGGTCCTGCGGGAGTTCATCGCAAGGCCGCTGGTCGCCATCGTCTCGTCCTTCCTCCTCTTCATCCCCTATTTCTGGCTCTGCTGGGACAGGGACCGCCAGGAACTGTGGGACAAGATGGCCACCACCATCGTGGTGACCGACCAGGAGGGCAGGGTCCGCCGGCCCGATCCGGTCGGACCGACGTATCCGGCCCCGGTTCCCTCCCGCTGAGCACTGCCCCGCCCGCACTCCCGGGCCGGTGGACCAACGCCCCTCCTGCCCGTACTAAGTCGGGTAGCCGGATCACGTTGCCTGACCCGGCCCCCTCAGAACCGGACGTGCCAGTCATCCCGGCATCCGGCTCAAGCAAGCCACGAGGGCTTCGCAGGTCAGCAGGTTGATGTGGTCCGTTCGCCGTCGCCCGCGTGGTGCTGGCGGTGGCATTCGGAGTGCACGAGGCGGAGGTTGTTCCGTTCGTCCGAGCCGCCGTGTCGCCGATAGGTGAAGTGATGCTTGTGGAGCATCTTCTTCGAGGCCGCGAACCAGTTGATCCACTCACGTGGGCTGTCCGGCTCGTACTCGGCTCCGACGATCAGCGCCTGCTTGCAGAGGGGGCAGAGCCCCTGCTGCCGGACCGCCAGGACGAGACTCGTCTTGTCCATCGGCGGTGGCGCCTTTCTGCGGCGACGGTCCTGCCAGTACTCGGCGAGTGCGGGGTCGTCCGGGGACGCCCCGCCCTTGACGAGCTGATGGCGGACGATGCCGGTCCAGGAGAACTTGGGCAGGAAGGCGCCGCTGTCGCGGTCGCCGAAGACCCATCGGTCCTGCCTGGACGGATGGAACCTGCCGAAGTACCGGTCCACAATCCAGTACCTCGACTTCTTGGGATGGCCTCGCCTGGCCCAGTTCCAGGTCAGGCGCCCCATGTAGTGGTCCAGCGACGCGAACGTCGTCGTGGAGGACATCGCCCGGTAGTAGGCCGACCAACCGCGAACGATCGGGACGAGCCTGCGCAGTACGGCCTCGGCGTTGGCCCCGCGAAGGGACTTCACCTCGGTCCGTAACCGCTCCCGGAGCCTCTTGCAGGCCGCCGTGCTCGGTTTGATGATCAGCTTGCCACCCGTCCGGCGGACGGTGAAGCCGAGGAAGTCGAACCCCTCGTCGAGGTGGACGACCTTGGTCTTCTCCTCGTTGAAGCGAAGACCTCTCGGCTTCAGCCGGTCCTCCAGCCGGGTCCTGACCTGGTGCACCTGGGCTTCGTCGTGGCAGAGCACCACGAAGTCGTCGGCATACCTCACCAGCACGGGAGCGCCGGGGGATGCGCCGGGTTCTCTCCCGGCTCGCACCACCCTGTATTGGCACCCTGCGGCCTGTTCCAACCCGTGCAGAGCGACATTCATCAGCAGCGGACTGATCACACCGCCTTGAGGAGTCCCCTCCTCCGTCGGTGCGAACCGACCCCGGTCGACCACTCCCGCCCTGAGCCAGCCCCGGATCAGGTCCCTGGCGGGGAACTGGCCGATGGAGGACATCAGGTGGTCGTGGTCGATGCGGTCGAACGCCGCCGAAAGGTCCGCGTCCAGCACCCACTGACGATTCGAGGACTTGCCCTTCACCGTCAGGAAGATCGCCATGATCGCGTCCTGGCAGCCGCGGCCGGGCCGGAAGCCGTAGGACCTCGGCTCGAACCGCGCTTCCCACTCGGGCTCCAGCGCGTTCTTCACGCGGGCCTGGAGCACCCGGTCACGGATGACCGGGATGCCGAGTGGGCGCTGTTTCCCGTTGCTCTTGGGGATGAACACCCGCTTGACCGGCCTGGCCTTCCAGGGCTGGGACGACCGATGGATCTCGGCCGCCAGCTTGCCCCTCGCCGCAGGGGTGAGGGCTAAGGCTTGTCTGATAATTGATCTTGTGGCAGGTCGAGGTGAGTTGACGGACGCGGCGTGGGAGCGGATAGAGCCCCTGTTGCCGCAGGTGGACGGACGCGGTCGTCCGTGGCGTGATCACTGGCAGGTGGTCAACGGTGTGCTATGGCGGCTGCGGACCGGGGCGCCGTGGCGTGATCTCCCTGAGCGGTATGGGCCGTGGCAGACCGTCTACGAGCGGTTCGCCTGCTGGGAGGCCGATGGCACGTGGGCGAGGCTGCTGGAGCACACCCAGGTTCGCGACGACGCGGTGGGCCGGGTGGAGTGGACCGTCGCCGTCGATTCCACGGTCAACCGAGCCCACCAGCACGCGGCCGGAGCCCCCAAAAAGGGGACGCAGACGGGGACGAACTGGAAGATCCGGGCCGCTCGCAGGCGCGCCAGGCCCTCGGCCGGTCCCGGGGAGGGCTGACCACCAAGGTCCATCTTGCCGTCGACGGCCGGGGCCTGCCGCTGTCGATCGTGCTCACCCCGGGCAATGTCAACGACGCGACCGCGTTCGGCCAGGTCCTCGACGGGATCCGCGTCCCGCGTTCGGGCCTGGGTCGCCCGCGCACGACGCCGTTGCGGGTGCTGGGCGACAAGGCCTATTCCAGCCGGGCGATCCGCCACCTGCTGCGGCGCCGGGGCATCGCCGCCACGATCCCCGAACGCCGCGACCAGGCCGGCAACCGCCGCCGGCGCGGATCCCTCGGCGGCCGGCCACCCGCCTTCGACAAGGAGATCTACCGCGACCGCAACGTGGTCGAACGATGTTTCGCCCGCCTCAAGCAGTTCCGCGCGATCGCCACCAGGTTCGACAAGCTCGCGGACCGCTACCGAGCAGGAGTCATCCTGGCTTCTCTGATCCTCTGGCTCCGCGAACCCTGAGATTCTCGGCTGCCGGAGGGTCAGGGCTTCGGGTAGAGACTGGCCTGTTCGAGCGCCCGGTGAGCGACGTGCCTCAGCTCTTCGGGAACGGACTCCCAGAAGGGGTGAGACGAGATGCGCTCCCGGAACTCCAGTTGTGCACGGCGAGGCTCAGGTGACTCCATCGCATCCGCCCACATCGACCGCCTGGCAGCGTTGTACTCGCGTCGAAGATGAATGAGGTCGTCAGGGAAGGACCACTCGTTAGACATGCCCTGAGCCTATGGACAGCACCACTGATGATCTACCCCCACCAGGAGATGCCACCTACCACCCCTATTGCTCCCGGAGATCATTTGTCAGACACGGCCTAGGTGTTCTGACCCGTGAGGTTGGGGACGCGGCTGGCTGGTGGCTTGCCTGCGAGTGCGGTGTGTCCGCGGTGGTGATTGTAGGTGTGGAGCCAGTCGGGGTAGGCGTCCCGGCGTTCCTGTTCGGTGCGGTAGGGCCTGGCGTAGGCCCACTCGTCGAGCAGGGTGCGGTTGAAGCGTTCGACCTTGCCGTTGGTTTGCGGCCG
>NZ_JBHXTG010000098.1:0-27476 GCF_042677465.1 Kitasatospora sp. NPDC127111 | reverse complement strand
CGGTCGCTGACCTGGGACCAGGGCGCCGAAATGGCCTCACACGGATCGTTCACCGTCGCCACCGGCGTCCCGGTCTACTTCTGCGACCCGGCCAGTCCCTGGCAGCGCGGCTCGAACGAGAACACCAACGGCCTGCTGCGGCAGTACTTCCCGAAGGGCACCGACCTGACCCTCCACACCCCCGAGCACTTGGCCGCCGTCGCCGACCAGCTCAACCGCCGCCCACGCAAAACGCTCGGCTGGGAAACCCCAGCCGAGCGTCTGGCTAAACTCCTCGCGGCCTAACCAACCGACCACGTGTTGCAACGATCGCTAGAAACCGCCGGAGCGGTACGGGCCCTTCGCCGTCGGCCGGCCCGGTCGGCCGACCGGGCCGGACGGTCAGGCGGCCCGGAAGCGGCGCAGCCGGAGGCTGTTGGTGACCACGAAGACCGAGGAGAAGGCCATCGTGGCGCCGGCGATCATCGGGTTGAGCAGGCCGGCGGCGGCCAGCGGGATCGCGGCGACGTTGTAGCCGAACGCCCAGCAGAGGTTGCCCCGGATGGTGGCCAGGGTGCGGCGGGAGAGCCGGATCGCGTCGGCGGCGGAGCGCAGGTCCCCGCGGACCAGGGTGAGGTCGCCGGCCTCGATCGCGGCGTCGGTGCCGGTGCCCATGGCCAGCCCCAGGTCGGCCTGGGCGAGCGCGGCCGCGTCGTTGACGCCGTCGCCGACCATCGCCACGACCCGGCCCTCGGACTGCAGCCGCCGCACGGTGGCGACCTTGTCCTCCGGCAGCACCTCGGCATTCACGTCGGTGGGCGCGATGCCGATCTCGGCGGCCACCGCCGCGGCCACGGCGGCGTTGTCCCCGGTGAGCAGGACCGGCCGCAGGCCCAGCGCGCGCAGCTCGGCGACGGCCTCGGCGCTGGTGGGCCGGACCGCGTCGGCGACCTCCAGCACGGCCCGGGCCGCGCCGTCCCAGCCGACCGCGACGACGGTCCGGCCGGCCGCCTCGGCTTCGGCCCCGGCCTTGTCCAGGGCCGGCGGCAGCGGCTGGGCGTGCTCGGCCAGCAGGGTGGCGCGCCCGGCGAGCACGGTGCGGCCCTCGACGGTGCCCCGGACGCCGCGGCCGGGCAGGCTCGCGAAGTCCGCGACGGGCGGCAGCTCGCCCGTCCGGTCGGTGGCGGCCGCGGCGATCGCGGCGCCGATCGGGTGCTCGGAGGCGTGCTCGACCGCGCCGGCCAGGCGCAGTGCCTGCTGCGCGGTGACGCCGTCGGCCGTGTGCACGGCGAGCAGGGTCATCCGGCCGGTGGTGACGGTGCCGGTCTTGTCCAGCACGATGGTGTCGACCTTGCGGGTGGTCTCCAGCACCTCGGGGCCCTTGATCAGGATGCCGAGCTGGGCGCCGCGGCCGGTGCCGACCATCAGGGCGGTCGGGGTGGCCAGGCCGAGGGCGCACGGGCAGGCGATGATCAGCACGGCGACGGCGGCGGTGAACGCCTCGGTGGGGCTGTCGGCGGCCAGCAGCCAGCCGATCAGGGTGCCGAGCGCGATCAGGATGACCAGCGGCACGAAGACGGCGGAGATCCGGTCCGCCAGGCGCTGGGCGGCGGCCTTGCCGTTCTGCGCGTCCTCGACCAGCCGGGCCATCCGGGCGAGCTGGGTGTCGGCGCCGACCCGGGTGGCCTCGACCACCAGCCGGCCGCCGGCGTTCACCGTGGCGCCGGTGACGGTGTCGCCGACCGCGACCTCGACCGGCACGGACTCGCCGGTCAGCATCGAGGCGTCCACGGCCGAGGCGCCCTCGACGACCACGCCGTCGGTGGCGATCTTCTCGCCGGGGCGGACCACGAAGCGCGTTCCGGTGGTCAGCCGGTCCACCGGCAGCCGGACCTCGCGGCCGCCCTGGAGGACGGAGACGTCCTTGGCGCCGAGGTCGAGCAGGGCGTGCAGGGCGGCACCGGCCCGGCGCTTGGAGCGGGCCTCCAGGTAGCGGCCGAGCAGGATCAGCGCGGTGACGGCGGCGGCCGTCTCCAGGTACAGGGTCGACGAGGCGTCGGTGTCACCTATCGAGAGCGAGAACGGGTGCCGCATCCCGGGGGTGCCCGCGGTGCCCCAGAACAGTGCCCAGAACGACCAGCCGAAGGCGGCCAGGGTGCCGAGCGAGACCAGGGTGTCCATGCTCGCGGCGCCGTGCTTGAGGTTGGTCCAGGCGGCGCGGTGGAACGGCAGCCCGCCGTAGACCACCACCGGGCCGGTCAGCGCGAAGGCCAGCCACTGCCAGTTGGTGAACTGCATGGACGGGATCATCGACAGCATGACCACCGGCACGGAGAGCACGGCGCTGACCAGCAGGCGGTCCAGCAGGGGGTCGGCCGGTGCCCGCTCCGGCGCGGCGTCGGCGGCCGGGGCCTCGGGGGCGGGGGCCGGCGGCGGGGGGAGCTCGGCGGTGTAGCCGGTGTTCTCGACGGTGGCGATCAGGTCGGCCACGCTCACGCCGGGCCCGAAGTCGACCCGGGCCTTCTCGGTGGCGTAGTTGACCGTGGCCTCGACGCCGTCCATCCGGTTGAGCTTCTTCTCGATCCGGGCCGCGCAGGCGGCGCACGTCATCCCGCCGATGGACAGCTCGACGCGGTCCCGCACGACCGCGGAGCCGTCCGTCGCGGCCGCGTCGGTCGCGGCCGTGTCCGGGGCGGTGGAGCCCGGGGTGGAGGTGCTCATGCTGATCAGCTCCTTGGTCTGAGCGGACGGCGGGAGCGCGTGGCCGGACCGCGCGCTCCCGCGGACGGCAGGCGGCTCAGGCGGACCGGCCGACCAGCTCGTAGCCGGCCTCGTCGACGGCGGCGCGGACCTGCTCGTCGTCCAGCGGGGCGGCGGAGGAGACCGTCACCGTGCCGGCCTTGGCGTCGGCCGCCACCTCGGTGACACCGGCCAGGGCGGAGAGCTCCTTGCTGACCGAGCTCTCGCAGTGGCCGCAGCTCATGCCGGTCACGGTGTAGGTGATGGTGCTGGACATCGGGGCCTCCGGGAGGTCTGTACGGCCACGGGCAGGTGCCCGGGCTGTTCTTCTGATAACACCATACCCCTGCGGGGTATCACCCGGGGAAGAGGGTGATGTGGCGTGGATCGCACCCCGTTCGCACCGCCTGTCGCGGGCGGCGCGGGCGCTTCCGAGAGCAGAGCGTATGCGCCCGGACACGCTGCGCCCGAATCCGCACGCCGGGGCGGCGGGCGGATTCGGGCGCGGGGAGCTGCCGGCCCCCGGGTCCGGGCGTGCGGGGGTGGGGCGGCAAATCGTCCGATATGTTCGATATGTGTTCCCGATCCGCCGAGCCCAGTCGCCCGCGGTCCCGACGGCCGCGGGGCTGCCGCCGGACCGGCGACGCGGCGCGCTGCTGGCCACCGACCTCCAGGACGTGCCGTTCTGGCGCCGGGCCAGCCCGGCCCTGATCGCGATCGTGCTGGTCGGTCTGGCCGACCTGCTCTCCGGCAAGGACCGCTACCTCGCACCGCTGATGACGGTCGTCCCCACCATCGCCGCGCTCACCCTGCGGCCGCTCGAACTGCTGCTGGTCTGCTCACTGGGCTTCTTCGCCGTGTTCGGTCTCAGCCACTACGACCAGGTGGACAACGTCAACGACGAGCGCTTCCTCTACGGCGCGATCGTCAGCTACCTGCTGCTCACGGTCTTCTCCGCCTGGGTCGCCAAGCTCAGGATGCGGCGGGCCGCCGCCTTCGCGGCCGTCAGCTCCGTCGCCGAGGCCGCCCAGCGCGCACTGCTGCGGCTGCCCGGCCCGGTCGTCGGACCGCTGCACCTCGCGGTGCGGTACGTCTCCGCCGCCGACGCCTCGCGGATCGGCGGGGACCTCTACTCCGTCCTGGAGACCCCGCACGGCACCCGGGTCGCCGTCGGCGACGTGCGCGGCAAGGGGCTGGGCGCCGTGCAGACCGCCGCCGTCGTGCTCGGCGCGTTCCGCGAGGCCGCGTACGACGAGGTCGGGCTGCGCGGCGTGGCCGCCCGGATCGAGGCCAGCGTCGAGCGGCACGTGCCGGACGGGGAGTTCACCACCGCGCTGTTCGCCGAGTTCCGCACACCCGGCGTCATGGAGCTGCTGCAGTACGGACACGTCGCGCCGATCCGGGTGGACCCGGACGGCCGGGCGCACGTCCTCGAAGCGCCCGACCCGTGGGTGCCGCTCGGCCTCGGCCGGCTGGCCACGGGCGAGCCCACCTCCTGGGACCAGCCCTTCGGTGACGAGGACGTGCTGGTGCTCTGCACGGACGGCGTGATCGAGGCCAAGCACCGCAAGAGCGGCGGGTTCTACCCGCTGGCGGAGCGGGTCGGCCCGCTGGTCCGGGGCGCGGCCCGCTCCTCGGCGGAGCTGGAGGCGGCGGTGGGCCGGGTCTACGCCGACCTGCTGGAGCACACCGGCGGGGAGCTGCGGGACGACGCGCTGCTGCTCCTGATCACCCGGACCGACCGCGAGCCGGAGGGCCCCTTCAGCGCGCGGTGACCTCGGCGAGGGCGCGGAACAGCAGGGCGGTGGAGGTCGCGCCCGGGTCCTGGTGGCCGACGCTGCGCGGGCCCAGGTAGGAGGCGCGGCCCTTGCGGGCCTGGAGCGGCACGGTGTCCAGCGCGCCCTGCTCGGCCGCGTCCGCCGCCGCCCCGGCCGCCTCCGGCAGACCGGCGCCGGCCCGCGCCGCGGCGCGGAAGGCCGCCACGGCCGGGGTCCAGGCGTCCACGATCGTCTTGTCGCCCGGCTCGGCCTTGCCAAGGTCCTGGAGCGCCCGCAGGCCCGCCGCCAGCGCCTCGCCGAACTCCGCCGGGCCGGCCGGGCCGGGCAGGGCGGCGCCCACGGCCCGGAAGGCCTTCCCGTACAGCGGGCCGGAGGCGCCGCCGACCTTGGAGATCAGCGTGGTGCCGGTCCTGGTCAGCACCGCCCCCGGTCCGGCCGGGTCGAGGCCGTCCAGCGCGGCCCCCACGGCGGTGAAGCCGCGCTGCAGATTGCTGCCGTGGTCGCCGTCGCCGATCGCCGAGTCCAACTCGGTGAGCCGCTGCTGCTCCTCCGCCACGGCCGCGGCGATCGCGCGCACCCAGGCCTCGGCGAGCGTCGTGTCGAAGTCCATGCGGGAGCTCCCTTCAGGCCCGCTTGAGGGCGGGGGTGTCGGCCGGGGCGTCCCAGAGCTCCAGCAGCTGGGCGTCGGCCTTGGCCAGGGTGAGCGAGAAACCCGCCATGTCCAGGCTGGTCACGAAGTTGCCGACCAGGCTGCGGGCCACCGTCACGCCGTGCTCGGCCAGCCGGGCGGCCACCTCGCCGAACACGATGTACAGCTCCAGCAGCGGGGTGCCGCCCAGGCCGTTCACCAGGGCGATCACCTCGTCGCCGGCCGTCAGGTGGTGGTCGGTGAGGATCGTCTCCACCACCTCGGTGGCCAGCTCGCGGGCCGGGCGGAGCTTCTCCCGGCGGCGGCCGGGCTCGCCGTGGATGCCGACGCCGACCTCGATCTCGTCCTCCGGCAGGTCGAAGCCGGGCTTGCCGGCCGCCGGGACGGTCGCGGCGGTCAGCGCGATGGCGAACGAGCGGGAGGCGGCGTTCACCCGTTCCCCCAGGGCGGCCACCTCGTCCAGCGGGGCCCCGCGCTCGGCCAGCGCGCCGGCGATCTTCTCCACCAGCACGGTCGCGCCGGTGCCGCGGCGGCCGGCCGTCCAGGTGGAGTCCTCGACCGCGACGTCGTCGTTGACCAGGACCGTCCGGACCTCGATGCCCTCCTCGGCGGCCAGTTCGGCGGCCAGCTCGAAGTTCATCACGTCGCCGGTGTAGTTCTTCACCACGAAGACCACGCCCGCGCCGGAGTCCACGGCCTTGGCGGCGGCCAGCATCTGGTCCGGCACCGGGGAGGTGAAGACCTCGCCGGGGCAGGCGGCGTCCAGCATGCCCGGGCCGACGAAGCCGCCGTGCAGCGGCTCGTGGCCCGACCCGCCGCCGGAGACCAGCGCGACCTTGGGCGCCGGGGGCCGGACCGCGCGGGTGATCACCCGGTTCACCGGGTCCACCGTCAACTCGGGGTGGGCGGCGGCGACTCCGGCCAGGGCGTCCGCCAGGACGCTCTCCGGGGTGTTGATCAGCTTCTTCACGACGCTTCGCTCCCTCGGCAGACGATGCTGACCCGACGCTACGCCACCTCCCTCTCCTCGCACCCCTCTTCCCGTCGGGATGTGGGCCGGGGGTTCGGTGGGGAGGTGACCCGCGGGGCGTGGTGGCGAGGTGGGCCGGGGGTTCGGCGGGAGGTGGGTCGGGAGTTCGGTAGGTAGGTGACCTGCGGGGCGTGGTGGGGATGTGGGTCGGGAGTTCGGTAGGTGGGGGCGTGGCTCGGGGCGCGGGGGGTGTCACCCTTGCGGAGCAGCGGGCGGGCCGTAGGGTCGGCGGTATGAGCGACTACGTGGGCATCGTCCTGGTCTCGCACAGCGCGCAGCTGGCCGCCGGGCTGCGGGAGCTCCTGGCGGAACTCGCCTCGGACGCGGTGCGGGTGGTGGTGGCGGCCGGGACGGAGGAGGGCGGGCTCGGCACCAGCTACGACCTGATCGCGCGGGCCGTCGCGGAGGCGGACGGCGGGGCGGGCGTGGTGGTGCTGCCGGACCTCGGCAGTTCGGTGCTGACCGCCGTCACGGTCCTGGAGGACGAGCCGCGGCCGGGCGTGGTGCTGGTGGACGCGCCGTTCGTGGAGGGGGCCGTCTCCGCGGCGGTGACCGCCTCGACCGGCGCGGCGCTGGCCGAGGTGGTCGCGGCGGCCGAGGAGGCGCGGGCCTTCCGCAAGCTCTGAGGGCCGGAAGCGCTGGCAGGTCGGAAGCGCTGGGCGGCCGGAAGCGCTGGGCGGCCGGAAGCGCCGGGCGGAGCCGCCGGGGCTACTTGGCGTCGGCGTAGCAGTCCACGATCGCGGTGCTGAGCGGGAAGCGGACCGGGGTGTCCCCGAACACCAGCAGCCGGGCCTCGTCGGCGGCGGCGGTGACGGCGCCGGCCACCTCGTCGGCGAGGTTGGCCGGGGTGTGCACCATCACCTCGTCGTGCTGGAAGAACACCAGGTGCGGCCGTTCGGCCGGCCCGGCCACCGGCAGCTCGTTCAGCCGGCGGCGCAGCGCGGCGAGCAGGGCGAGCGCCCAGTCGGCGGCGCTGGCCTGGATCACGAAGTTGCGGGTGAACCGGCCGCGGGCGCGGGCCGAGCGGCCGCCGGCGTCCCCCGCGGTCTCCGGGGACTCGGTGAGGTCGAGCCAGTCGGCGGAGGGCGGCGGGCAGACCCGGCCGAGCCGGGAGACGACCACGCCGCCGTCCTCGCCGGTGCGGGCGGCCGCCTCGACGTAGCCCATCGCGGCCGGGTAGCGGCGGCGCAGGGTGGCGAGCAGCGGGCCGATGTCGCCGCTGGTCTGGCCGTACATGGCGCCGAGCAGGCCGAGCTTGGCCTTGTCGCGGTCGCCCTGGAAGGCGGAGGCGGCGAGCGCCTCGTACAGGTCGCCGCCGGCGGCGGTGCGGGCCAGGCCGGCGTCCTGGGAGAGGGCGGCGAGGACGCGCGGCTCCAACTGGGCGGCGTCGGCGACGACCAGCAGCCAGCCCGGGTCGGCGACCACGGCCCGGCGCAGGATGCGCGGGATCTGCAGGGCACCGCCGCCACGGCTGGCCCAGCGGCCGGAGACCACGCCGCCGACCACGTACTCGGGCCGGAACCGGCCGCCGCGGGCCCAGGCGTCCTGCCAGGCCCAGCCGTGCGCGGCGTGGATCCGGGAGAGCTCCTTGTAGCGGACCAGCAGCCGGGCGGCCGGGTGGTCCACCGCCTTCAGCTCCCAGGACCGGGTGGAGCCGAGTTGGATGCCGCGCTCGGCGAAGGCGCGCAGCACCTGGCTGTGCGAGTCGGGGTTGAACGGGCGGCCGCCGAGGGCCTGCTGGAGCTTGGCGGACAGCTCGGCGAGCAGCTTGGGCCGGCTCCCGGGGACGGTCGGGCGGGGGCCGAGCAGCTCGGTGAGCAGCCGGTCGTGGACGTCGGCGCGCCAGGGCAGGCCGTCGTGCGCCATCTCGGCGGCGACCAGGGCGCCGGCCGACTCCGCGGCGGCCAGCAGCCGGAACCGGGAGCGCGCGGCCGGGTCGGCGATCGCGGCGAGCCGGCGCTGCTGCTCGGCGTGGACGGCGACCACGGCGGCCAGCGGGTCGGCGCCGGGCGGCAGCTGCAGGCGGTCGGGGGCGAACAGGCCGTCCTGGCCGTCGTCGGACTCGGCGGAGCCGGGCTCGGGCAGGTCGGCCGGGACGGGCAGGCCGCGCAGCCGGGCCCAGGCGGCGCCGAGCGAGCGGGGCGCGCCGAACCGGCCCTCGTGGGCCAGCAGCAGCGCCTCGACCAGCCGCAGGTCGTGGCAGCGGGCGAGCCGGTCGGGCAGCCGGGGGAGGAGCGGGGCGTAGGCGCTGTCGGCGGCGGCCCAGACCCAGCGCACGGCGCCCTCCCGCTCGGCGGCGGCGACGGCGCGGGCGAGGTCCGGGGCGGTGGTGGGCGGGCCGAGCGGGGTGCCGGCGTCGTCGAGGGGCTGGAGCCGGCCGCCCGGGCCGTGCGGGTCGGGGACGAGGGCGATCCGGGGTGCCACGGGGGCTCCTCCTCTCGGGCGGACGGGCTGGGACCTCGACCGTAACCGGTGGGTACGACAACGCGGCCCCGGCGCGGGCGCCGGGCGGTGGCCGAGGTGCCCCGGTGGCGGGCCGCCCGTGGCGTCCCGGCGCGCACCCCGCAGTGTGCGCCCTGTCGTGCGCCGGGGCCCGGGCGGTGCGCCGCCGCCCGGGACGGACCGTAGGCAGCGCCGGTGACACGGCGTAGGGTTCGCGAAGTGACCGAGAACCCGTTCTTCAAGCCCAGCACCCTGGTCTACGAACTGCCGCCTTTCGCCGAGATCCGGGAAGAGCACTACCTGCCCGCCTTCGAGCGCGGGATGGCCGAGCAGCTCGCCGAGATCGCCGCGATCACGGCCGATCCGGAGCCGCCGACCTTCGACAACACGCTGATCGCGCTGGAGCGCTCCGGCGCGCTGCTGCGGCGGGTTCGGGCGGTCTTCGACAACCAGTCCGCCGCGGACACCACGCCGCTGGTGGACCGGGTGGACGCCGAGATCAGCCCGCGGCTGGCGGCGCACCGGGACGCGATCCAGCTGGACGCCGCGCTGTTCGCCCGGATCGAGGAGCTGCACGGCCGCCGTGCCGAGCTGGGCCTGGACCCGGAGTCGCTGCGGCTGCTGGAGCGCCGGCACACCGCCTTCGTCCGGGCCGGTGCCCGGCTGGGCGCCGCCGAGCAGCAGCGGCTGCGCGAGCTGAACGCGGAACTGGCCACCGCCGCCGCGACCTTCCGGCAGAACGTGTCGGCCGACTCGAAGGCCCGCGCGCTGGTGCTGGACTCGGCCGAGGAGCTGGCCGGGCTGTCGCCGGACGCGATCGCCGCCGCCGCCGAGAACGGCCGGACGCTCGGCCACGACGGCAAGTACGTGATCAGCCTGAAGAACTTCTCCAACCAGACCGAGCTGGCCTCCCTCACCGACCGCTCGGTGCGCGAGCGGCTGCTGGCGGCCTCGCTGGCCCGCGCGGCCGACACCAACGGCCCGCTGGCGATCCGGATGGCCGCGCTGCGCGCCGAGCGGGCCCGGCTGCTCGGCTACGACACGCACGCCGCCTACGTGGTGGCGGACGAGACGGCGGGCAGCGTCGAGGCGGTGGACGGCCTGCTGTCCCGGCTGGTGCCGCCGGCGGTGGCCAACGCCCGGCGCGAGGCCGCGGAACTGGCGAAGCTCGCGGCCGCCGACGGGATCGAGGAGATCGCCGCGCACGACTGGGCGTACTACTCGGAGCAGGTCCGCCAGGCCTCGTACCAGGTGGACGCCGCGGCGCTGCGCCCGTACCTCGAACTGGAGCGGGTGCTGCGGGACGGCGTCTTCTTCGCCGCCAACCTGGCGTACGGGGTGACCTTCACCGAGCGGCCGGACCTCGTCGCCTACCACCCGGACGTGCGGGTCTTCGAGGTGTTCGAGGAGGACGGCAGTCCGCTCGGGCTCTTCCTCGGCGACTTCCACGCCCGGGAGTCCAAGCGCGGCGGGGCCTGGATGGACGAACTGGTCACCCAGTCGCGGTTGCTGGGGCACCGGCCGGTGGTGATGAACAACCTGAACGTGGCCCGGCCGGCGGCCGGCGAGCCGGTGCTGCTCTCCTGGGACGAGGTGCGCACGCTGTTCCACGAGTTCGGGCACGCGCTGCACGGGCTCTTCTCGGACGTCCGCTACCCGTACTTCGCGGGCCCGGCGGTCCCGCGGGACTTCGTCGAGTTCCCCTCGCAGGTCAACGAGATGTGGATGGTCCGGCCGGAGGTGCTGGCCAACTACGCCAGGCACCACGTGACGGGTGAGCCGCTGCCGGCCGTGCTGGTCGAGCGGATGGCCGCGGCGGAGGCCTTCGGACAGGGCTTCCGGACCGTCGAGTACCTGGCGGCGACGCTGCTGGACTGGGCCTGGCACACCGTGCCGGCGGGCCAGGAGATCGCGGACGCCGAGGAGTTCGAGGCGGCGGCGCTGGCCAAGGCGGGGCTGGCGGTGGCCGCGATCCCGCCGCGCTACCGGACGGCGTACTTCTCGCACATCTTCTCCGGCGGCTACAGCGCGGGCTACTACGCCTACATCTGGTCGGAGGTGCTGGACGCCGACACGGTGGAGTGGTTCGGGAACAACGGGCGGAGCGTGCGGGAGAGCGGCGAGCTGTTCCGCCGCGAGCTGCTGTCGCGCGGGGACAGCCGGGACGCGCTGGACTCCTTCCGCGCGGTGGTCGGGCGCGACCCGCGGACCGGGCCGCTGCTGGCGCGGCGCGGCCTGGCGTAGCGCGGATCCGGTGGTCCGCCCCCGCCGGCGGGGGGCGGACCACGCGGGTTTCAGCGCGGCGTGAGGGTGACGGTGACCGGGGTGCCCGGGCGGGTGTGCGGGAGGCGGACCCGGGCGGTGCCGGCCCGGTCGCCGGCCGGCTGGTCGACGTCCACCCGGGCGTCGGCCGGGGTGACGGTGATCCGCACGCCGGTGGGGAACGCGGCGGCGGGCAGGGCGAGTTCGGTGGCGCGGCCGGTGCCGTCGGCGGTCCACCGGACGGTGTGGCCGGCGGCCGTCGCGGTGGTGCTCGGGGCCGTCCCGGCGAGCGCGGTCGGGTACGGGCCGAAGACCGGCTCGTCGCCGGGCGCCGGGCGGCCGGCCGGGTCGAGCGCGCAGTAGCCGCCGTTGCCCCGGCACCAGTACCACATCGTCCAGCCGGCGGCGAAGCCGTCCATCGCCGCCACCTGCCGGCGGACCAGCTGGGTGTTGCCGGGCCTGCGGGAGTCCGGCGGGCCCCACTCGCCGACCAGGACCGGCAGCCGGTGGGCGGCCGGGTACCCGGTGATCGCCGCGGTGTACTGCTCGACGAAGCCGCCGGACGGGTCCCAGTCGGCGCCGCCCTCGACGGCGGTGTCGTAGAAGTGCGGCGCGTAGCCGAGCCGGGCGCCGCCGGGGCGCGGGTCGGTGAAGCCGGGGAGCCGGGTGGGCACGCCCTGGCCGACCAGGACGGTCGGCTCGACGAACAGCCAGGCCCGGGTGTCGGCCCGGCGCACGGCGGCGATCAGCCGGCGGTACATGTCGGCGAGCCTGCCCTGTTCGAGGGCGGCGGAGGCGGCGGCGAGCACGGCCGGGTCGGTCGGGTCGCCGTCCACCGGGCCGAACGGCTCGTTGAACAGGTCGTAGCCCAACAGTGAGCGGTGGCCGCGCAGTTCGCGGGCGAGCCGGGTGTAGAAGTCGGCCTGCCAGGCGCGCAGGTCGGCGTCGTCGTAGAGGTGCCGGAAGGCGGCCTGGACGGCGGGCTGGAAGTAGCCGGCGAACCAGTCGTCCGGGTCGCTCTCGAAGGGCAGGCCGTCGTCGCGGGTGGCCCACAGCGGGATGCCGCGGTCGCCGCCGCCGAACTTCGGCCCGTAGACGTCCTGGTGGAAGTCGACCAGGGCCAGCACGCCGTACCGGTCGGCCCAGCCGAGCAGCCGGTGCAGGCGGGCCAGCTCGGCCGGGTCGAGCCGGCCGCGTACGGGCTCCAGCCTGGTCCAGGAGACGGCCACCCGGATCAGGGTGAAGCCCTGCCCGGCCAGGGACCTGACGTCCTGCTCGGTGGCCTCGGCGTACTTGTCGAGGTTGAAGCCGCGCAGTTGGAGCCGGCGGCCGGCGGCGTCGGTCAGGCTGGTCCGGCCGTCCGGGTCGGTGGCCGTCCCGGTGGGGAACGCGGCCCGGGGCGGCCCGGTCCAGGACGACGCCGGCTGGAACGACGCGGGCCGGAACGACGCGGGCCGGGCCTCGGCCGGGGTGGCGGCGAGCGGTGCGGTGAGGGCGGTGGTGGCGGCGAGCAGGAGGGCAACGGCGGTGCGGCGCGGGCGCATCGGACCTCGCAGGTTCTCGCGGGCGGAGCCTCGCGGGCTGGGGGTGGGGCCCGATGATGCCCGGCCTGCCGTGTACCGCACAAGAGTCCGGGGGCGATCCAACTGCCGTACGCCGCACGGCGGTAGGGCGCGGCGGTGCGGCACCTCGGCACGCGGCGGTGCGGTACCTCGGCGCGGCGGTACGGGGTGGCGGTCCGGTCGCCGGGATCGGCCGGCGGGGCCGGGCGGCCGGGGTTCAGGTGGCCGGGTCCGCTCCGGTCCCGGGTTCGGCGGCCGGGGCGGGCAGGATCGCGGCCGGCATTTCTCCGGCGGCCGCGAGCCGGCCCCACAGCAGGTCGGCGAGCGCCTGGACCATCCGGGTCCGCGAGCACGGTCTGGACTCCAGCCACCAGTCGCCGGCCGCCAGCACCATGCCGGTGATGCCGCGGCCCCAGGCCTCGGCGAGGAGTTCGCGGTCGGCGCCGAGGTCGACCTGGCTGTCGACAGCCCGGGTGATCTCCTCCGCGATCTGCCGCAGCGCCGGGGCGAGCGCGTGCCCGACGCCGGTCGGGTCGCCCGGCTCGGGGTGGGTGAGCAGCCGGTAGACCTGCGGGCGGGCCTCGATCCCGGCCAGGTAGGTGTCCAGCACGTGCTCGACCCGGTCGCGGCGCTCCAGCGGCTCGTTGAGCGCGGCCCGCACGGCGGCCAGCAGGCCGCTGGTGTGACGTTCGGTCAACGCCCGGATCAGGCCGTTCCGGTCGCCGAAGTGGCGGTACAGGATCGGCTTGGTGATCCCGGCCTCGGCGGCGATGGCGTTCATGCTGGCGCCCGGGCCGTCGCGCTGGATGACCCGGTCGGCGGCGTTGAGCAGTTGCTCGCGGCGGGGCTCTGCGGACATGTGCTGCTCCTGGTGCTGGGCGTTGACATCGGTTACCAATCAGTAGCAGACTCCCTCGATGTTACCCGGGGTAACACCCGGTGTGGTCACGCTTTTCCGCGGCCGCCCCTGCATCGGAGGTTGGATCATGAGCACGTTCTCGCTGGACCCGGGCGCGGACCAGCTCGCCGTACGCGACTGGCTGCACGGCTTCGCCGCCGACGTCATGCGCCCCGCCGCGGCCGAGTGGGACGAGCGCGAGGAGACCCCCTGGCCGGTCATCCAGGAGGCCGCCAAACTCGGCATCTACTCCCTCGACTTCTACGCCCAGCAGTACTTCGACCCGTCCGGCGTCGGCATCCCGATCGCCATGGAGGAGCTGTTCTGGGGCGACGCCGGCATCGGCCTCTCCATCGTCGGGACGACGCTCGCCGCCGTCGCGGTGCTCGCCAACGGCACCGACGAGCAGATCGGCACCTGGGCGCCGCAGATGTTCGGCACCCCGGACGACGTCAAGGTGGCCGCCTTCTGCTCCTCCGAGCCGGACGCCGGCTCCGACGTCTCCGCGCTGCGCACCCGGGCCGTCTACGACGAGGCCAAGGACGAGTGGGTGCTGAACGGCACCAAGACCTGGGCCACCAACGGCGGGATCGCCGCCGTCCACGTGGTGGTCGCCACCGTCGACCCGGCGCTCGGGGCGCGCGGGCATGCCTCCTTCGTGGTGCCGCCGGGCACCCCCGGCCTGTCCCAGGGGCAGAAGTTCAAGAAGCACGGCATCCGCGCCTCGCACACCGCCGAGGTGGTGCTGGACTCCGTCCGGGTGCCCGGCCACTGCCTGCTCGGCGGCAAGGAGAAGCTGGACGAGCGGCTGGCCCGGGCCCGCGAGGGCGTCCGGAGCGGGGGCGGCAGGAACGCCGCGATGGCCACCTTCGAGGCGTCCCGGCCCGCCGTCGGCGCGCAGGCGATCGGCATCGCCCGGGCCGCGTACGAGGTGGCGCTCGACTACGCGAGGACCCGGGTGCAGTTCGGCCGGCCGATCATCGACAACCAGGGCGTGGCGTTCCAACTGGCCGACATGAAGACCCGGATCGACGCGGCCCGGCTGCTGGTCTGGCGGGCGTCCTGGATGGCGGCCAACAACCAGCCGTTCACCTCGGCCGAGGGCTCGATGTCCAAGCTCTACGCGGGCGAGACCGCCAAGTGGGTGACCGCGCAGGCGATGCAGATCCTCGGCGGCAACGGCTTCACCCGGGAGTACCCGGTGGAGCGGATGCACCGGGACAGCGCGATCTACTCGATCTTCGAGGGCACCAGCGAGATCCAGCGGCTGGTCATCGCCCGGGCGATCTCGGGGATGCCGATCCGCTGACGGCCCTACCGGGCGGCCCAGAAAGTGAGTCCGGCGGTGAGCGCGCCCACCACCGCGCCGACGATCGTCTGCGCGGTGGTGTGGTCCCGCAGCACCACCCGGGACCAGCCGATCACCGCGACCAGCGGGTGGAGCAGCAGCCACCACGGGCCGAGCGCGATCGCCAGGCAGACCACGGCGCCGCTCGCCACGGCGGTGTGGATGGAGATCTTCCACCAAACGGTGATCACCAGGATCGGCACCAGCGAGGCGAACATCGCCAGCACCATCGCGGTCAGGTCGGCCGGGGCGTCCAGCCCGAGCATCACCGCGAAGCTGGTCAGCACCGACCCCATGATGAAGGGGAGCACCGTGAGGCGGCGCTGCCGGTGGCCGACGTGCCGGTCCTCCACCGTGCCCTTGCGCATGCCGCGCCGGATGAACAGGGTCGGGATCACGGCGGCGAACAGCGCCGCGAACACCGCCCAGCCGAGCCCCCGCCAGCCGTAGCGCAGGACGCCGAGCAGCGGCAGCACCGCGATGATGACGTTCTTCGGCTCGACGCCGTCGGTGACCCGGCGGGCCCAGGGGGTGGTGCTCGTCGGCGCGGTCATCGCGGTGGTGCTCCTGGCGGTTCGGCTGATTCTGCGGTCCGATGATCGTAATGGTCCGCGACGACGGTCCGTGGGCGAGGCCGGGCGCGAGCGGAGTGGGCCGGGTGCGAGCGGGCCGGTACCCGGGGCGAACCGGAGCGGGGGTCAGAACCGGGGCTGGCGGCCCTCCAGGAACGCGGCGAGGCCCTCGCGGACGTCCGGGGCCTCCCGGGAGCGCAGTTCCCACGGCCGCAGCGCCTCGGCGGCCTCCTCCGGCGGGACGCCCAGCGCGGCCTTGACCGCGCCGATCGTCTGCGGCGAGCGCCGGGTCAGCAGCCGGGCGAACTCCAGGGCGTTCGCGTCCAGTTCGCCGGCGGGCAGGACCCGGTCGGCGAGACCGATCGCGGAGTTGCGCAGGCCCTTCAGCAACTCGCCGGAGAACAGCAGGAACTTGGCCCGGGAGGGGCCCACCAGCCGCGCCAGCCGCAGGGTCGGGACGGCCGGGTAGACCACGCCGAGCTTGGCCGGGGTGATGCCCATCCGCGCGTCGTCCGCCACGAACCGCAGGTCGCAGGCGACGGCCAGCTGGCAGCCGCCGCCGACGCAGGCGCCGTGCACCACCGCGATCGTCGGGTGCGGGAACTCCGCCAGCGCCTCCTCGGCGGCGACGTTGACGGCGTGGTACGCGTCGGCGCGGTCGGGGTCGGCGTAGACCTCGGACAGCTCCTCGATGTCCGCACCCGCGCTGAAGGTGCCGTCCGCGCCGGTGACCAGCAGGGCGCGGACGCCGGGCTCCTCGGCGATCCGGAACAGGACCTTGGGAAGCGCCTGCCAGATCGCCAGGGTGATGGCGTTGCGCCGGTGCGGGCGGGCGAACTGCAGGACGGCGACGCCGTCCTCACCGACGTAGGCGCGCAGGCCGTCGACGTTCGTGGGCAGCGGCGAGCGGTCCCGCGTGAGCAGCTGCTGGTCCATGCGCACCTCCGGAGATCGTGGTGCGGACACTCTCTCAGGCGGGGTGGCGGGGGCGGCGGCGGGGTCGCCGACCGGCGGCGGGCCGGGCGGCCCGCTCGGCCCGGGTCGGGCGGGCGGGCCGGGTCGGGGGCGGACCGGGTCCGGGGCGGACCGGGTCCGGCGGGCGGGCCGGGTCGGGGGCGGACCGGGTCGGGCGGGCCGGTCAGGCGGGGCGGGCGCCGTAGTCGCCGAGGCCGTGCTCGACCAGGGCGAACGCGCGGCGGGCGTTCTCGATCGCCTCCGGCAGCACCTCGGCGGCCCGCTCGCCGGCCAGCATCCGGCGCTGGTTCTCGGAGGTCAACGCCACCCGGACGCCGAGCAGTTGGGAGGCGACGACCTGGCTGAGCAGCCGGTCGCCGGCCGGGTCCTGGGCGAGCAGCTCGGCGGCCAGCAGCTGGCTCGTGGTGTAGGTGAACGAGGTGGACGCGCGCAGGGCCAGCACCGGCGTCCGGTGGATCAGCCGGACCACGGCGATCGTCATCGGGTCGTCGTTGAGGCCGGTCGCCGGGTCGAACGCGGCCAGCGCCGTCAGGAACTGCTCCCGCAGCGCGGCCAGCGCCGAGGTGCCGGGGGCGCGGTCGCGCACCACCTGGGCGGGCTCCCCGGTGTGCTGCTCCATCGGCGCCATGACCAGGTCTTCCTTGGACGGGAAGTAGTTGAAGACGGTCATCTTCGAGACCTCGGCGGCGGCGGCGATCTCGGCGACCGACACCTCGTCGAAGCCCCGCTCGGCGAAGAGGGTGACCGCACTGCGCCAGATCCGGATGGCGGTCTGGCGCTTCTTGCGCTCGCGCAGGCTCAGTCCGTCCTCGGCGGCGCCGGTGGTGATCTCGCTGCTCTTCGCCATGGCCTGACTGTACCAGGCCCAAACATGTACCGGGCACGCATCTGTGCTCGGTAGAAATATGTACCAGGTCGGAAGATTGGTCAGGATGAAGAATTGACCGAGTCAAAAAAGCCTGTCATGGTTGGAGCCGTGCCACCGAGCCGCACCCCCGCGGTACGGCTCCACCGCCGCACGATCCGTGTCCGATCGCCCGAATTCCGCTACCTCCGGGGGGACTTCCGATGGCCGCCACCGCGCCGGCAGCAGCTCTGATGACGGAGCCTCAGCGCAAGCTGGGCATGCTGCTCTGCTTGATCACCATCATCCTGGCCGTGCTCGACATGAACATCGTCTCGGCGGCCACCGTGCCGATCGTCCGGGACCTCGACCCCGTCCACGGCGTCGACCGGCTGCCCTGGCTGGTCAGCGCGTTCGCCCTGGCCGCCACCGCGCTGCTGCCGCTCTACGGCAAGCTCTGCGACGTCTACGGCGCGAAGCGGGTGCTGCTCGGGGCGGTCGGCGCCTTCCTGGCCGGCTCGGCGCTCTGCGGCGCCGCGCAGTCGATGGAGCAGCTGATCGCCTTCCGGGCCGTGCAGGGCATCGGCGGCGGCGGGCTGATGAGCGTGACCATGGTGGTGATGGCCCAGCTCAAGGACCCGGAGGAGGAGAAGAACGGCGGCGGGGGCGGCATGGGCGGCATCGTCGGCGGCGCGGGCATGGCCCTCGGCCCGCTGATCGGCGCGCTGCTCGCCGACCACCTCAACTGGCGCTGGATCTTCTACGTCAACCTGCCGCTCGGGCTGATCGTCATGGTCGGCTCCGCCGTGCTGCTCAAGCTCCCGAAGAACGCCGGCAGCCGCGGCCTGGACTTCCTCGGCGCCACGCTCGCCGCCGCGTTCGCCACGTCGCTGCTGCTGGTCACCGAGTGGGGCGGCAAGGACTACGCCTGGACCTCGCCGGAGATCCTCGCGCTGATCGTCCTCACCCTGGCCTCGCTCGCCCTCTTCCTCTGGCGCCAGGCCACGGCCGAGGAGCCGGTGCTGCCGCTGTCGCTCTTCCGCATCCCGGAGATCCGGATCGGTTTCGCGGTGCAGGGCCTGGTCGGGATGGGCCTGATGGGCGCGATCATGTACGTGATGCTCTACCTGCAGGTCGCCCGGGGCGTCGCCGCGACCTCGGCCAGCCTCTACCTGCTCCCGATGGCGATCGGCATGACGGCGATCGGCATGGTGGTCAACCGGATCACCGCACGGGGCGTGCAGACCCGGACGATCCTGGCCGCCGGCGGGGCCTGCGCCACCGTCGCCCTGCTGCTGCTCGGACTGAGCGGCCCGGACACCTCGCTGTGGCTGGTGCGCGCCGAGCTGGTGCTGCTCGGCGTCGGCCTCGGCCAGCTGATCGGCCAGCTCATCAGCGTCGTGCAGGACGCGGCTCCGGCCCACCGGTTGGGCGTCGCCACCACCGGCATCCGGTTCTTCCAGACGCTCGGCAGCGCGCTGGGTGCGGCGCTCTTCGGCACCCTGCTGGCCCGGGTCTTCGAGAGCGGCGAGCCCGGCACCCCGCTGGGTGCGGTGGGCCGGCTGGCCGGCGCGGCCCGGGTGCACGCGGTGGGGAGCTTCGTCGACGCGGTGGACGTGGTCTTCCTGGCGGCGGCCGGGGTGATGGCCCTGGTCACGGTGTTGGCGCTGCGGCTGCCGCGGCCGGTGGGTCGGCCGGGTGTGGCGGAGCGGGCGCTCGCCGCCTGAGCCCGGCCGGTCGGGGGGCCGGTCGGCGCGGGGCCCGGTGGACTTCGGTCCACCGGGCCCTTCGCGTTGGGCGGTCGGGCGGTCGGGCGGTCGGGCGGTCGGGCGGTCGGCCGGTCCGGTCGGTCCGGTCGGTCGGGTCGGGTCGGACCGGGGCGAGCGGGGCCGGTCAGGCGGAGGGCTTCCACTCGTGGGCGAGGATCGACCAGATCTCCGAGTCGTGGTAGACGCCGTTGAGCTTGTAGGTCTCCCGCAGCGTGCCGTCCAGCGTCAGACCGAGCCGCTGGGCGAGCGACCGGCTGCGGAGGTTGGCCGGGGTGGTGTGCCACTCGATCCGGTGCAGGCCGCGCGTCCTGAAGGCGTAGTCGATCAGGTGGCGGACGGCGGCGGCGACCAGGCCCCGGCCCTCGCCGGCGGGCTCGGTCCAGACCCCGATCTCGGCGACGCCGGTGGCGGCGCTGAAGGACACGAACATCGTGCCGCCGACCAGCGTGCCGTCCAGCCAGATCCCGTAGAGCCGGCCGCTGTCGGCGGCCTGCCGGTCGGCGTAGCCCTGCAGGGTGGCGCGGGCGGACTCGAGGTCGGTGGAGCGGTCGGCCCAGGTGATCCACGGGCTCATGTGCTCGCGGGCGCGGTCCATGTTGGCGAGGAACTCAGCGGCCTGCCACGGTTCCAGCGGGCGCAGCTCGGCGTTGTCGGCGAGCGGGATGGCGAACATGACGGGCCTTTCGAGCGGTGGATGGCTGGGTGGTCCCTACATACATAACAAACGTTTGGTATGTACGATAGCCCCCATGACGCCGGCCCGTGGAGACCATGACGCCCGCCGCCAGGAAGTCTCCGAGGCGGTCTGGCGCGTGCTCTCCGCGCGCGGCTTCGAGGGGCTGACGCTGCGTGCGGTGGCCGCCGAGATGGGCGCCTCCACCGGCCTGTTGACGCACTACTTCCCCAACAAGCGGGCTCTGGTGGCCCATGCGCTGGAGGAGCTGGACCGGCGCTCGCTCGCCCGCCCGCGCCGGACCGCGCCCGCCGACGGCAGCCCGCCGCCGCCCGCCGGACTGCCCCGGCTGCGGGCGGCCCTGCTCGACATCCTCCCGCTGGACGCGCCGGCCACCGCCGGCAACCGGATCTGGGTGGGCTCCTGGGACGTCGCGCTGGCCGATCCGGAGCTGGCGGCCGCGCACGCGGCGCGGTACGCCCGGTCGCGGGACGTGCTGACCGAGCACGTCGCGGAGGCGCAGCGGCTCGGCGAGCTGCTGGACGGGGTGTCCGCGGCGCAGCTCGCGGCGGGGGCGCAGGCCTTCGTGCTGGGGTTGGTGGTGCAGGTCCTGTTCGCGCCGGCGGAGTTCCCGCCCGCCCGGCAGGAGGAGTTGCTCGACGCGTACCTGGCGGGTCTGCAGGTCTGACGCCGGGTGCCCCGGACAGCGGGCGCGGGCCGGGCGGCCCGGTGGCCGCCGCGGCGGGCGGGTGCGTGCCGGGCCGGGTGCGCGAGCCGGGGCGGCCGATTCGCCGGCGGGTTCCGTTCGGGGCCGACTCGTCCGGCGCCTTCGGCCGGGTGGGGCCGGTGTTTCGCGCGGGGTCGTTTCCGGGAGCGCCATTGCCACGCATGGTCACGGGTTATGCGCGTTCGGTGTGCGGGCTTTTCGGGGCGGGTTCCCGCGGGCTTCCCGTCGGCTTCCCGCCGGCCGGCCCGGGTATGGGCCCCGCCGGGGTTCTGGCCTGCGGGAATTCGGGCGCCCCCAGCAGGATTCGAACCTGCGACCTACCGCTTAGAAGGCGGGTGCTCTATCCGCTGAGCTATGGGGGCGGGACGGGCGGCCCTGGTGGGCGTGACCGTTGCCGGGATCGGGCGACGAACGCAGGTGGCGTCCGCTGTCCGGCCCCGTACCTGAGGGTGGGGGTTGGGGGTTGGGGCCCTTGCCCTGTCGGGGACAGGATAAGGGTGTCCAGTTCCTCGGTCGGGTGTAACAACACCGTCGCTGGTGTGTCGGCCCCGGTGGAGCGGTCCGATAATCGCAGGTGAAGGCCGTACGCGCAGCGGTCTGGCGGTCTTCGGGGCCGGACGTTGTGCAGTCGTTACGGGGCTGCCGCCCCACCCGTTATGGATTCGACACGGAGAATGCGCCGCCGTCACCGCGGGTGGGGGGCCGTATTCGGGTTCGTTCGGTCGGATGACGTGCGCGGACGGCCGTTCGGGCCACCCTTGGGGGTGTCCGGGCGGGGCGGGAAGCGGGTCGTTTGTTGTCATGGCCGCGCAGAACTTGGGGGCGAAGGAGCACCGGAAGGCTGAAATTCACCCCTGTGAGTGACGCCGGTTTTCCACAGGGCCGAGTTGTCCACAGGATTTCCGATCTCACTGGTGCGGATTTCTCGGGAAGAGCACTCTCAACTCGCGCCGGTCGATTCCGTACGGTGCACCGGAGAGAACGGAGCGTGTTCTGTGAACGAGACCCAGGTGACGGTCATCGGCAATGTCGCGACCGAGGTGAGCTACACGCAGACGGCCGGTGGTGTCCCGGTGGCGAACTTCCGGCTGGCGTCGACGGAGCGGCGGTACGACCGGCAGAAGGAGGGGTGGGTGGACGGCGAGACGCAGTGGGTGACGGTGACGGCCTGGCGGGCGCTGGCGGGTCACCTGATCGGCTCGCTGGCGAAGGGCGATCCGGTGGTGGTGAGCGGTCGGCTGAGGGTGCGTGAGTGGACGGACGGGACGGCCAGGCGCAGCCGGGTCGAGATCGACGCCAGGTCGGTCGGGCACGATCTCAGCCGTGGCACCGCCGTCTTCAAGTGGGCGGCGGGGGTGCGGGGTGACCCTCCGGGAGCTGCGGACGAGGGCGTGGGCGAGGCCGTGCCCGGGTGGATCGCGGACGCACTGCAGGCGCGGAAGGCCTCCGCGCTGGTGCCGGCCGGGGGTGTCCCGGCGCCCGCGGTGGCGGGGGAGGAGGTGGACGAGGGGGAGCGTGGAGATGAAGGGCAGGTGCCGCTGATCTGACCGGGCGACGATCTCAACTGTCGACAAATATGTTGATCGAGAAGGTGGTTGCGTCCGCACGCGCAATCCGGATCGGATAACAGAAAGTTCCGGTCTTTCTGGCTGATCGTCAGTTTGTGAGGATGCTGGGAGGATTGATAACGATCCAGATACGGAATCGTCCTGATTTCGCATGGGGGTTTGCGCGCCTCTGGGGCTCAATAGGATTCGTCTGGTTCACACACGTGAAGCAGCGCCACAGGGGGCGCGGCAATGCAAGGCGGGCCGCCCATCGGAGCGGCCCGGCCCCGGAGGGATCCCAGATGTTCCAGAAGCAGGGGCGGAGTCTTCCGCGCATAACCACTGTCATGCTCACGACCAGCCTGGTGCTGGGCGGGAGTCTGCTCGCGGCCGGTGCGGCGGTCGCGGCCGACGCACCCGGTGCGGGCGTCTCGGCAGTGCTGCAGTCCAAGATGGTGAGCGAGGAGGTCATCGTCGACGGCCAGGGTGTCCAGGGTGGTCTCTTCACCCTGAAGACGGCCAACGGCGAGATCCAGACGTACTGCATCGACTTCGGCCACCCGGTGAACACCAACGACGGTGTCGAGTACCAGGAGTCGGACTGGAAGTCGAGCTCGCTCGGCGGCAAGGACAAGGCTCCGGCCGCGGCCAAGATCCGCTGGATCCTGGAGAACTCCTACCCGCAGGTGAAGGACCTCAAGAAGCTGGCCGACGCGGCCGGCGTCAAGGGCGACCTCACCGAGCAGGACGCCGCCGCCGGCACCCAGGCCGCGATCTGGAACTTCTCCGACGGCAAGAACGCCGTCCCGACCGACCCGCAGGCGAAGCAGCTGCGGGACTACCTGGTCAGCGACGCCAACAAGGGCATCGCCGCCGAGCCCAAGCCCTCGCTGAGCCTCACCCCGGACTCGGTGTCGGGCAAGCCCGGCAACAAGCTCGGCCCGTTCACCGTCAACTCCAGCGCCTCCGAGGTGAAGCTCTCGGTCTCCGGTGACGCCAAGGACAAGGTGAAGCTGGTGGACAAGGACGGCAAGCCGGTCACCGGCCTGACCGGCCCGGTCGCCAAGGACACCCAGCTGTTCCTGGACGTGCCGGCCGGCACCCCGGACGGCGCCGCCACCGTGACCGCCGACGCCGACACCGTCGTGCCCAGCGGCCGGGTCTTCCTGAGCAAGGGCTACACCCCGGCGAAGCACAGCCAGACCATGATCCTGGCCGGCTCCACCAAGCTCAGCGTCACCGACTCCGCCAAGGCCGCCTGGAAGCAGGGCAAGGGCGCGCTGGTCGACAGCGTCGCCCAGGTCGAGTGCGACGCCAACGGCGTGCGCGTCTCCGTCGCCAACAACGGCGACGAGGCGGGCACCGTCACCGTGACCCCGGGCAAGACGGTCACCGTCCAGCCCGGCAAGGTCGAGAGCCTCGTCGTCCCGGTCGCGGAGGACGCCGCCTACGACATCAAGGTGACCGGCCCGAACAACTTCAGCAAGGAGTTCAAGGGCATCCTGGACTGCAAGGTCTCCACCGGGACCACGCCGACCG
Organism: Kitasatospora sp. NPDC127111; assembly: GCF_042677465.1. NCBI lineage: Bacteria > Bacillati > Actinomycetota > Actinomycetes > Kitasatosporales > Streptomycetaceae > Kitasatospora > Kitasatospora sp. NPDC127111. The sequence continues at coordinate 4,143 of NZ_JBHXTG010000098.1, read as the reverse complement.
GCACCCCCACGGCCACCGCGAGCAAGTCCCCCACCGGCACCCCGTCGGCCTCCGCCACCACCACCGCTGCGCACCCGGTCCCGGCCGGCACCAGCCCGGCCCCCGGCACCACCGGTCTGGCCCAGACCGGTGGTAACGACGCCACCCCGATCATCGCCGCCGTCGCCGGTGGTCTGGTCGTGGCCGGCGGCGCCGCGGTCTTCGTCCTGCGCCGTCGCGGCCGCCACGGTGGCAGCGCCGCCTGAGGCGCCGCGTCACCGGAGGTACCGGGCGCACCGAGGTCCTGAAGCACTGAGGACGTGAGGCGCCCGGGAGCCCGACCCGACCCGGCCCGGCTCCCCGCACCAGCTGCGGGGAGCCGGGCCGAGTCATGCTCCGGCAGCGTCTGGGCAGCGTCCGGGCAGCGTTCGGGGCTGCGTCCGCCCGTCGTCGACCCGTCGTCCACCCATCGCCCGGCCACGTCCGGCCACATCCGGTCCTGTCCGGCAGGTCGGGCGGGAGCCGGATACCCCGGTGGGGCAAGGCGGGCGGTTCGGGGCTCGGGGCCGGGTGCGGCACAATGGAACGCTGCAAGCCGAATACTCCCGACGACGCCGGAGCGATCTCACGTGGCGGAATACATCTACACGATGCGCAAGGTGCGCAAGGCGCACGGAGACAAGGTCATCCTTGACGACGTGACGCTCAGCTTCCTCCCCGGAGCGAAGATCGGCGTCGTGGGCCCCAACGGTGCCGGTAAGTCCACCGTGCTGAAGATGATGGCCGGCCTGGAGCAGCCCTCCAACGGCGACGCCTTCCTCTCGCCCGGTTTCACCGTCGGCATGCTGCTCCAGGAGCCGCCGCTCGACGAGTCCAAGACCGTCCTGGAGAACGTCGAGGACGGCGTCAAGGAGATCAAGGGCAAGCTCGACCGCTTCAACGAGATCGCCGAGCTGATGGCCACCGACTACTCGGACGCCCTGCTCGACGAGATGGGCAAGCTCCAGGAGGAGCTGGACCACGCCGAGGCCTGGGACCTGGACGCCCAGCTGGAGCAGGCCATGGACGCCCTGGGCTGCCCGCCCGGCGACTGGCCGGTCACCAAGCTCTCCGGCGGTGAGCGCCGTCGCGTCGCGCTCTGCAAGCTGCTGCTGGAGGCCCCCGACCTGCTGCTGCTCGACGAGCCCACCAACCACCTGGACGCCGAGTCGGTGAACTGGCTGGAGCAGCACCTGGAGAAGTACAAGGGCACCGTCGTCGCGGTCACCCACGACCGGTACTTCCTGGACAACGTCGCCCAGTGGATCCTGGAGCTCGACCGCGGCCGCGCCTACCCGTACGAGGGCAACTACTCCACCTACCTGGAGACGAAGCAGTCCCGTCTCAAGGTCGAGGGCCAGAAGGACGCCAAGCGCGCCAAGCGGCTCAAGGAAGAGCTGGAGTGGGTCCGCTCCAACGCCAAGGGCCGCCAGGCCAAGTCCAAGGCGCGTCTGGCCCGTTACGAGGAGATGGCGGCCGAGGCCGACAAGATGCGGAAGCTGGACTTCGAGGAGATCCAGATCCCGCCGGGCCCGCGTCTGGGCAGCGTCGTCATCGAGGTCGAGAACCTCAACAAGGCCTTCGGCGAGAAGGTCCTCATCGAGGACCTCAGCTTCACCCTGCCGCGCAACGGCATCGTCGGCGTGATCGGCCCCAACGGCGCCGGCAAGACCACGCTGTTCAAGATGCTCCAGGACCTGGAGACCCCGGACTCCGGCAAGGTCAAGGTCGGCGAGACGGTCAAGATCAGCTACGTCGACCAGTCCCGGGCCAACATCGACCCGAAGAAGACCCTCTGGGAGGTCGTCTCCGACGGTCTGGACTGGATCAACGTCGGCCAGGTCGAGATGCCGTCCCGCGCCTACGTCTCGGCGTTCGGCTTCAAGGGCCCGGACCAGCAGAAGCCGGCCGGCGTGCTCTCCGGCGGTGAGCGCAACCGCCTGAACCTCGCGCTCACCCTCAAGCAGGGCGGCAACCTGCTGCTCCTCGACGAGCCCACCAACGACCTCGACGTCGAGACCCTCTCCTCGCTGGAGAACGCGCTGCTGGAGTTCCCCGGCTGCGCCGTGGTCATCTCGCACGACCGCTGGTTCCTGGACCGGGTGGCCACCCACATCCTCGCCTACGAGGGCGAGAGCAAGTGGTTCTGGTTCGAGGGCAACTTCGAGTCGTACGAGAAGAACAAGATCGAGCGGCTGGGCGCCGACGCCGCCCGCCCGCACCGGGCCACCTACAAGAAGCTGACCCGCGGCTGACACCCAGCTGTCGCAACGGCCCGGCAGACTGCCCTCCGGGGCGGCCTGCCGGGCCGCGGCCCGCCGCCACCCCCGCGCGGCGGGTCACCGGACGTCGAGGAGAACACCCGTGGCACGCCACATCTACGCCTGCCCGCTGCGTTGGTCCGACATGGACGCCTTCGGGCACGTCAACAACGTGGTCTTCCTGCGCTACCTGGAGGAGGCCCGGATCGACTTCATGTTCACCCAGGCCGCCGCGGCCGGCGCCGGGGAGTTCGCGGGCGGTTCGGTGGTCGCGCGCCACGAGATCGACTACAAGCGGCCGCTGGTCCACCGGCCGGAGCCGGTCACCATCGAGACCTGGGTGACCAAGATCGGCGGCGCCTCGCTGACCGTCGCGTACGAGATCAAGGACACCGCCGAGGACGGCACCGAGACGGTCTACGTCCGGGCGTCCACCGTGGTCGTCCCCTACGACCTGGCCGAGGGCCGGCCGCGCCGGATCAGCGCGGTGGAGCGGGAGTTCCTGAGCCGGTACACGGACGACCGCAGCCTGGACGAGCAGCCGGTCGGCGCGGCCGCCTAGGCCCCTGGCGCCCCGGGCCGTCCCGGGCTGTCCCGGCCGTGCGGCTGCGGCTGCGGCCCGCCGGGCCCGTCCACCGACCACTCACACACGGATGCGAGCTGACCCCGCCTTGACCGGTACCGCCCCCCTCGCCCTCGCCGACGCCGGGGAGGCCGCCGACCTGGCCGCCTTCCTGGTCAGGCTGCTGCGCTTCGACAAGGCGGCGGCGGTGCGGTTGCAGGTGGTGGCGAGGCCGGCCGGGGACGGCGTGCTGGCGGTGTTCGGGCGGCTGCCGCTGGGCGGTTCGGGCGCGCTGGCGATCCGCACCGCGCGGCTGTCCGGATCCGCCGAGCCGGCCGACCGGACCGTCTCGGCGGGACAGCTGCTGGACGGCCTGGACGACCGGGCGAACACCGTCACCCTGCCCGCCGCCGTCACCGGCCCGGCCTGGGCCGGCCTGCTGCCGCCGCGCACCGGCTGGCAGCTGCTCGGCGAGCCGCCGGCCGACCGGGTGTACCCGGAACTGATGGCCGGCGTACGGGAGTTCCGCGAGCGCAGCGAGTCCGTTCCGGCGCACCACCGGACCCGCACGGTGCTGGACGGGCTGGCCGACGAGATCTGGTCCCGGCCGGTGAGCGCGCTGCCCGAGCTGCCGCTGCGCGCCGCGCACGCGGCCTACGTGATCGGGTTCCTGACGCCGGGCGCCCCGCTGACCGTGCACCGGGCCGGTGGCTGGTTGCGGTTGAGCGCCCCGGCCGGGTCGGTGGCGGTCCGCACGGCCGCCGCACCGGGCGCCGGGCTGGGGCTCAGCCCCGTCCGCTAGTGCTGTGACCGCATAGGTTCGCCGGGTTGGCGCCGGAGGGCCGTATGCCGGTTGGATGTCGTGAGACGTTCAGCTCGGAAGGGGGCCCAGTGGCGGAGCCGGTCAGGGTTCGCAGACTCACGGAGCAGGAAGGTCAGCAGTTACAGCGGATCGTGCGGCGGGGCAGCACGAGCACGGTGCGCTACCGGCGGGCGATGATGCTGCTGGCGTCGGCCGGCGGCAACCGGGTCCCGGTGATCGCCCAGCTGGTGCAGGCGGACGAGGACACCGTGCGGGACGTGATCCACCGGTTCAACGCGATCGGCCTGGCCTGCCTGGACCCTCGGTGGGCGGGAGGCCGTCCCCGCCATCTCAGTCCTGACGACGAGGACTTCGTCGTCCAGACGGCCACCACCCGCCCGACCCGGCTCGGCCAGCCCTTCACCCGCTGGTCCATCCGCAAACTGCTCGCCTACCTGCGCCGGGTCCACGGCCGGGTGATCCGCATCGGCCGCGAGACC
>NZ_JBHXTG010000097.1:0-28581 GCF_042677465.1 Kitasatospora sp. NPDC127111 | reverse complement strand
AGCCCGCCGGGGGGCGGGCCGCCGACGTTCACGCTGCCCGAGCCGGCCGAGCACGGCCGGCCCTTCTCGACCTGGACCTGGGCCTGGACCTGGGCCTGGCCAAGGCGATCAGCGGTCGAGCGGGTCGCCGTCGTCCGCACGGCATGTCACGCAGCCGTGGGCCGGTCATAGGTGAGGAAGAGGACGCCACTCGGCAGGACGGTGTGGGCGGTCAGCTCCCACTGCCGGACGTCGAAGCCGGTGTTGCGGCCGAACAGCGGGACGCCGGCGCCGGTGGTGAGCGGGGACAGCTTGACGATCAGCCGGTCGATCTCGGGGTGCAGCAGGCCCGCCAGTTCGCCGCCGCCGCAGAGCCAGATGTCCTTGCCGTCCTGCTGCTTGAGTTCGCGGACCTTCTCGACCGGATCGGTGCCGACCAGCTCGACGGCGGCGCCGGGGACGGAGGTCAGGCTGCGGGAGAACACCACGTGCCTGAGGTGCGGGTAGGCGTCGTCGATGCCGGCCTTCACCCCGATCTCGTAGGTGTGGCGGCCTTCGAGCACGGTGTCGAAGTGGGTGCCCTCGGCGGTGATGGACAGGGCGGTACGGGCCGGACCGGGGAGTGTCTCCGGGTACTCGGTGACCACCTGCTCCAGATAGTCCGGGCCGATCGGCCAGAAGCCGTCCGGGCCGGTCGGGTCGCCGCCGTCGGGGGCGGCGATGTGGCCGTCCAGGGTAACGGCGATGAAGTACACGAGCTTGCGCACGAGTGGTCTCCTGAAGAGCTGACATTAGGTCAGACCACTTTATGATCATGAACGGGATAGGACCAGCCGGCTGGGTAGCTTCGCCTGGATCATCCGCTCCTTGCTCCGGTATGCCGTGTTGAGCCGTTGTTCGGTCCGGCCGGTGGCAAAAAACGAACTACCTAGCCCTGACGGCCCGGTCCCGGATGCGCCGGGGCCCGCACCCGCCGAGGGTGGGGTGATGAGCCTGATCGTGCTTCTGGAACCCGAGCTCCGGCGGGTGGACCACCTCGGCAGCAGTGGCGAGCAGTACGTCGAGGGTGTGCGCGCCGTGCACGCGGCCGCGTCCGACCCGTCCGGGGCCGGCGGCCCCGGCGACCACACTCTGTGCGGTGCGGACACCCGGCGGATGCAGACCGTGGACTACCGGCCCACCGCCCCAGGTTCCCCCTGGTACCCGCCGAAGTGGGACGGGACCGGGCGGGTCTGCCGGGACTGCGACCGGGCCGTCCGTTCCGCTTGACCCCCGCCACCGGGTGGGAGCCCCGCCGGGAAGCGCGCCACCACCCGGGCCACCTGCCGGGCATGCCGCGGTATCGCCCGGGTCGGTCCGGTGGTGGTACGACCGGGCGGTTGCCGCCCGGACGGCGTCCGACCGGCGCGTCGAATCCCGCTCCCCCGGCGCGGCGTCAGTCCCGGGTGTCGGAGCGGTTGCGCTCCAGGGTGAAGGTGTCCACCGGGGTGAGATCGCCGTGCGGCCCGTTGAAGGTGTAGTACGTGACCCGCATCCGGGTGCGCCCGCTCCGGCGGTCGCCGGGGTCGACGTCGAAGGCGGCGAAGCCGTGGGTGTTCTCGCGGTCCTGGACGGCGGCCCACGGGGCGTCCTCGGTGAGCCAGATCGACTCCCGGTACGGGGCGCCCGGCTTCGGGTCCTCCAGCCCGATGACCACCCGGCCCTTGGGCTGCTCGAACAGGTCGTCCTGGGTGGTCGCGGCGTTGCCGCCCGCACCGATGATCATGTGGACGGTGCCCCGGCCGGTGTCGGCCAGGTCCTTGCGGGTGCCGGTCGGCACCGGGGTGCGGGTGTCGTTGGGCAGGGTGCCGCGGACGGGGTGGGAGCGCTCGTAGTAGTGCTCGTGGCCGCTGACCACCAGGTCGACCCCGTAGGCGTCGAACAGCGGGCCCCAGGTCTCGCGGATGCCGAGGTCGCTGCCGCTGCCGTGCATGGAGCTGGAGATCATCGGCTGGTGCATGCAGACCACGATCCAGTCGATCGCCCGGCTGCCCCGCGCGACCCTCAACTCCCGTTCGAGCCAGCGCTGCTGGGCTCCGCCGGAGTAGCCGCGCAGGTAGCTGTCGCCGCTGTTCTGGATCGCCACGTCGTCGTTCGCGAGGCTGATGAAGCGCACCGAACCGACGGTGAACGCGTACCACATGCCCCGGGTCTCCTCGTCCAGGGAGGCCGCGGAGTCGGGCAGGGTGAAGTAGGTCTGGTAGCCGAGGGCGCCGAGCGGGCCGTTGCCGCCCTCGTTCTCGTGGTTGCCGACGCAGGGCATCCAGGGGCGCAGCCGGGTCGAGCGGCTGTTGCTGATGAACCAGTCCGCCCAGGTGGCGGTTCGGCTCTGACCGTGCCGGCCGCTGTAGGAGGCGTAGCAGAGGTCGCCGTTGACCAGGTTGAACAGCGGGCCGACCCGCTCGACGGCCGCCACGATGTCGGCGGAGTGCGCGGTGCCGACCTGACTGCTGGTGAACACCGGGTACTTGCCGAGCGGTCCGGGGACGCCGTCGGGGAACTTGACCTGGCGCCGGAGGTTGGGGGCGGCCTGGTCGCCGAAGCTGGTGAAGGTGAAGGGAGCCCGGCCGCGCGGGGCGGTGGTGAACGAGCCCGTCTCGGGGTTCGCGCCGTCGTGGCCGGCCGCGTAGAGGTAGGTGGTGCCCGGGCGGAGTCCGGTCAGCCGGGCGTGGTGGACGTAGGTCTCCTCCTTGGAGAGCGCGTCCCGGTAGGTTCGCGTCTCGGCCTCCACCACCCGCCCGAGGCTGCCGTCCGGCGAGCCGAGCCGGACGTGCGGACGGCGCACCGTCTGGGGGGTGATCCAGGAGACGACCATCTCGGACGAGGCGTCGGTGCCGAACTGCAGGTGCAGCCCGGTCACGCTGGGCGCGCCGAGACGGTGCGGCGTGGCCTGGAGCAGCGGGCCGGCGTTCGGCGCCGCGTCCGGTGCGGGCTCGGTGGCCGGGGCGGGCTGGGCGGATGCGACGCCCGCCACCAGCGCGGCGCCGGCCGCCGACGAGCCCTTGAGGACCGATCTGCGCGCGATGGTCATCGAACCCCACTCCCCCGGATGGACAGTTGACGTCGCCGCACTCTAACGGGCATGGACATGCCGAGTCGATCGGTTCGACAATCTCCGCGGGCGTTTCGGCGCCGGGAGGGCGAGGAGGACAGAAGCTGTCCTACATGCCGGGCACAGTGGCTCGCATGACGACCTTCCGTGGCCTCGCCACCCTCCGCTACCACGCCGACGACCTGGCCGCCGCGCGCACCTGGTACACCGAAGTCCTGGGTGTGGAGCCGTACTTCGAACGGCCCGACTACATCGAGTTCCGGCTCGGTGACCACCTGCAGGAGCTCGGCATCTCGCGCACCCCCAGCGCCCCGGCCGGCGTCGTCGCCTACTGGCACGTCGACGACGTCGACGCGGTGATGGAGCGGCTGCTGGGGCTCGGCGCGAAGGAGCACGAGCCGCTGCGCGACTACGGCGCCTTCCGGGCGGGAGCCGTGCTCGACCCGTTCGGCAACATCCTCGGCGTGATGCACAACCCGCACTACCTGGAGCAACTCACCCGTCGTGACTGAGCCGCTCCGGCAGGACGGCGGGCCGGCGCGCGGCGGCCGGTGTCGTGCCCGCTTCCCGATCGCGTGCGGCGGATCGGGCGCGGCGGATCGCGGTGCTGCGGGTCGGGGCGCGGCGGATCGGGACGCGGCGGATCGGGAGCGGTGGATCGGGTGGCGGCGGGAGGCCCCGGCCGACCGGGCGCGGGCCTACAGTGGGTGACGTGAGCACCGGATGGCCCACGGCCCCGGGGCTCGACACGGTGCGGCGGCGGCTCGGCGCGGAGCTGTTCGCCCGGGTGGCGGGTCCCCAGGGACCGGCGACCCGCAGTCGCATCCACGACACGCCCGGCCCCCGCTGGTTCGGCCCGGAGCGTCCGATCCGCGTCGTCCACGGCGACGCCTCGATGTTCGTCGGCGGCCTGCGGGCCCTGCTGCTGCAGTCGCTCCACCCGGTGGCCATGGCGGCCGTCGCCGCCCATTCCGGATACCGGAGCGACCCGTGGGGCCGGCTGCAGCGCACGAGCGCCTTCCTGGCGGTGACGACGTTCGGCACCGCCGATGACGCGCAGCGGGCGGTCGACCGGGTCCGCCAGGTGCACGAGCGGATCCGCGGCACGACGCCGTCCGGGCAGCGGTACCGGGCGGCCGATCCACACCTGCTCGGCTGGGTCCACGCCGCCGAGGTCGACAGCTTCCTCCGGGCGCACCGGTCCTACGGCGCGCGGCCGTTGGACGAGGAGGCGTACGACGGATACGTCGAGGACGCCGCGACCGTGGCCCGCGCGCTCGGCGTCGTGGACCCGCCGCGTGACCAGCGGCAGCTGGCGGCGTGCCTCGCGGCGTACCGGCCCGAACTGCGCGGCACGACGGCCGCCCGCGACGTCGCGCGCTTCCTCCTTCTCCAGCCGCCCCTGCCGTGGGTCGCCCGCCCGCCGTACGGGCTGCTGGCGGCCGCGGCGGTCGGACTGCTGCCCGGGTGGGCCCGGCGGGAGCTTCGCCTGCCGTGGGTCCCGGTCGTCGAGGAGCCCGCCGCACGGCTGGGCGGCCTCGGCGTCACCAGGGTGATCCGCTGGGCCATGTCCCCGCCGCCCGAGGCGGCCGGAGCGGCGGGGACAGTCCGGACGGCGGGGGCGGTGGCGACGGGCCGGGCGACGGGCGGCGGGCCCGGCCGCCCGCCGGAACGCCCTCGGTAGCCGGCCGGCGACGGGGCGAAGCGGACCCCCGGGATCGGGTCGACCGACCGCGGCGGGGACGGTCCCCTCCCCCGGCGGGCACCCGACAGCGCCGGCACCGTCAGCGGCGGGCGGCGCGGCGGCGGCCGGCGTACACGGCCGTGCAACCGGCGGCGACCAGCACGGTGGCGCCCACCGCCGTGGCGGTCAGCAGGCCGTCGTCGGCCCCGGTGGCGGCCAGCGCCGGAACGGCCGTGGCCGAGGCGGCCGAGGCCCGGCTCGGGCCCGGCTGCGTCGAGCCGGGCCCGGCGGGGGACGACGTCGAGGCGGCGGCCGGGGCGGGGACCGGCCCGGCCGTGGTGGCGCCCGCCGTCGTCGGTGCGGGCGTGGGTGCGGGGGTCGTCGTCGGCGTGCCGGTGGCCGGAGCGGTGGGGGTCACCGGGGCCTGGCTCGTCGGGCTGCCGGTCGGCTCGGGCGGGCAGGCCGTGCCGCCGTTCCAGGAGGCGATCAGCATCCCGGAGAACGGCTCGTCCGGGTAGTGCGGCAGGGGGTGGTCCCCGTCGCTCCCGTCGTACTTCTCGCCGACTCCGTACAGCGCCAACTCACCGAAGCACCGGGGCAGGTGGCCGCTGAGGTCGAGCACATCGCGGTAGTGCTCGCGGGTGAGCGTCGTGGTCGCCCAGCCGAGGAAGGTCTGCCGCCCGGAGGTGGCCCAGGTCGCGCCCTGCGTCTCGTACGAGCCCAGGGAGACGCGGTAGTCGCAGCCGGCGGCGGGCTGGCCGGCCAGCCGGACCTGGACGGTGCCGGACAGCGCCGGCATGGTGCCGCTGTTCGTCCAGTTGGCGCCGCCGTCCACGGAGTACTGGACCGGTGGCCGCCCGCAGGCGGGGGCGGCGTGGGCGGCCGGCGCGGCGAGTACGGCGGCTCCGGCGGTGACGCCGAGGGCCGTGAGGGTCAGCAGGGCGGTTCGGCGGTGTCTGAACACGGGATTGCTCCAGATGCGTCGGGGTGGGACAGCGGGTTGGGGATGACGGGACAGGACGGGGCAGGACGGTGGGCTCAGCGGCCGGGGCCGTGCTGCCCGGAGGCGTCCAGGGGCACGAGGTTGGCGGGCAGCAGCGGGAACCAGCGCAGCGCCTCGAAGGCGGCGGGCAGTCCGGCCGGCGCCTCGGCCGGTGCCTCGGCCGGGGGCTCGGGCCGGTCGGCGAGCACCGCCCGGGCCTGCTCCAGCTGCTCGTGCAGGGCGGCGGGCGCGGGCCCCGGCGGGGTCGTCGCCCGGATCCGCTGCCACGACCGGGCGGGGAAGTCGGCCAGCCGGACGCCGGGTTCCCCGGCGGGGCGGGCGCGGTGGCGCCACAGCCCGGTGCGGGGGTCGAACGCGTAGTCCGGCAGCAGCCGGTCACCCTCGGAGGCCACCAGCTCCACGGCGGCGAGGACGTACTCCCGCGCCTCGTCGGTGGTGAAGTACGGGAAGCTCACCCGCGTCCAGCCGGGTTTGATGCCCTCCAGGCGCTGACCGACGATCACCTCGCGGAAGGCGGCCGACCGTTCGGCCTCGATGCCGAGCAGCCGGTGCCCGTACGGGCCGGCGCAGGAGCAGCCGCCGCGCGCCTGGATCCCGAAGAGGTCGTTGAGCACCGCCGTGACGAAGTTGTGGTGCAGGTAGCGGTCGGGCCGGCGCCGGTCCTGGACCAGGAAGGAGACCACGGGCAGCCGGGGCACGTCGGTGCGCCCCAGCAACCGCAGGCCGGGGTGGCTACCCCACCGGGCCCGCACCCGGGACCAGGCGGCCTCCTCGCGCGCGTGGATGAGGCCGGTTCCGACGTCCTCCTTGAGGGCGAAGACCAGGCCGGCGCGGATCGACTCGACGACGGCGGGCGTGCCGCCCTCCTCCCGGGCGACCGGGTCGGTGACGTAGTCGTGGTCGGCCGGGCCGACGTAGGAGACGGTGCCCCCACCGGGCACGGTCGGCACCGGACCGCCCAGGAGGTCCCGGTGGACGACCAGGACGCCCGGTGTCTGCGGGCCGCCGACGAACTTGTGCGGCGAGAGCATCACCGCGTCCTTGTGGTCGCCGCGGCCGGGGGACGACTCGGCGACGCGGATCGGCAGGTAGGGCCCGGCCGTGGCGAAGTCCCAGCAGGCCAGGGCCCCGTAGGCGTGGAGGAGGGCGGATATCCGGTCGGTGTCGGCCAGGATGCCGGTGACGTTGGAGGCCGCGGAGAAGCTGCCGACCCGCAGCGGTCGGTGGGCGTGGAGCAGCAGTTGGGCGCGCAGGTCGTCCTCGTCGAGCCGGCCGTCCGCGCCCTCCCGGATCACCACGACGTCGGCGGCCGACTCGCGCCACGGCAGTTCGTTGGAGTGGTGTTCGTAGGGGCCGACGAAGACCACCGGGCGGTCGTGTTCCGGCAGTGGGGTGGCGTAGCGGCGGCCGCGACGCGACGGGCCGCGCAGGTCGAGCAGGGCCACCAGGCGGTCCACGGCGCCGGTGGTGCCGGAGCCGCAGAAGAGCACGGCGTGGTCGTCGCCGGCTCCGACGGCGCGGTGGATCAGGCCGCGCGCCTCCTCGCGGAGGCGGCCGGTGCGCAGGCCGTTCCCGGAGCTCTCGGTGTGGGTGTTGGCGTAGCGGGGCAGGACGGCGTCCCGGACGAAGTCCTCGACGAAGTCGAGGGGGCGGCCGGAGGCGGTGTGGTCGGCGTAGGTGATCCGGCGCGGGCCGTACGGGCCGTCGAGCAGGTCGCCCTCGCCGATCAGTCCGGCCTGGATGCGGGCGAGGAGGTCGGTGCCCGCCGCATCGGCGGGTGCCGGGTCGGTGGGTGCGGGGTCGGAGGGTGCGGGGTCGGCGGGTGTCGGGTCGGTGCCCGCCGCATCGGCGGGTGCCGGCTCGGTGGGTGCGGGGTCGGAGGGTGGGAGGGGGCCGGCGGCCGGGTGCTCGCCGGGGTGGGACCGTTCGGTGCGGTGCAAGGTAGAGGTGATCATCCGATAATCGTCGCTTGAACTGACAGAGTGTCTGACGCGCTCGGCCCTATCGGGCAGGCTCGGCCGGCGCGGGCCGGGAGAAGGCGCCGTCCTCGGCGGCGGCTCCCACCGCACCGACCGGACCCGCGGCACTCCCGGGGTGCCCGTCGCCCTCGATGTCGACGTGCGGGAGCAGGCGGTCGAGCCACCCGGGCAGCCACCAGTTGCCGTCGCCGAGCAGGACCATCGTCGAGGGCACCAGCAGGCCGCGGACGACGGTCGCGCCCAGGGCGACCGCGGTGGCCAGGCCGATGCCGAACATCTTCACGACCGGGTCGTCGGAGAGCAGGTAGCTGAGGAACACCGCGACCATGATCAGGGCCGCCGAGCTGATGATCCGTCCGGTGCCGGCGAGGCCGGTCACCACGGCCCGCCGGTTGTCCCCCTCCCGCAGGTAGGCCTCGCGCACGGCGCTGAGCAGGAAGACCTCGTAGTCCATGGAGAGGCCGAAGAGCACCGCGAACATCAGCAGCGGCACGTAGCCGGGGATCGGGACGGCGCCTTCCAGGCCGATCAGCCGGGCGCCCCAGCCGTGCTGGAAGACGGCGGTGAGCACGCCGTACGCGGCGGCGACCGAGACCAGGTTCATCACCGCGGCCTTCACCGCGACGACCGGCGAGCGGAAGGCGAGCAGCAGGAGCAGGCCCGCCACGGTCAGCACGAAGCCGACGACGAGCGGCATGCGGTGGGCGATCCGCCCGTTGAGGTCCGCCTGGGCCGCCGGGGTGCCGCCGACGTGCACCTGCTGGCCGCTGCCGGCGGTGGCGGCGGGCAGGACGTCGGAGCGGAGCCGGTGCACCAGGCCGGTGGTGGCGGGGTCGGCGGGACCGGTGGTGGGGGTGACCTGCCAGCGGACGGTGCGTCCGTCGGCGGCCACGGCGGGCGGGCCGACGACGGAGACGCCTTCGGCACCGCGCAGCGCGGCGGTGACGGCGGTGAGGCGCGGGTCGCCGGTTCCCGCAGCGGCCTGAACGGGGGTGGGGAGGACGTCGACGACCTGGAGCACGCCGTTGGCGCCCGGGCCGAAGGCCGCGGCCATCCGGTCGTACGCGGTGCGGCTCATGGTGCCGCTCGCCTTGCTGCCGGCGTCGAGCTGGCCGAGGTGCAGGTGGACGGCCGGCGCGGCGAGGGCGCCGAGCAGGGCCAGGGCGGCCAGCAGGAGGGGCCACGGCCTGGCCGCGACCAGGGCCGCGACCCGGCCCCAACCGCGCGGACGCCCGGCCGGGGCGGGGGCGGCCGGCTTGGGCGTCAGCCGCTTGCCGAGCAGGACGAGCAGGGCGGGCAGCAGCGTGAGGTTCACGCCCAGCGCCGTCACCACGGCGATCGCGGGGGCGAGGGCCAGCGCGTACAGCAGCGGGAGCCCGCCCAGGGCGAGGCCCGCGAGGGCGGCCACGACGGCGCTGCCGGCGAAGGCGACGGACTTGCCGGAGCCGGCGGTGGTGCGCACGGCCGCGTCCTCGATGCCGACGCCCGCGGCGCGCAGCTCCCGGAAGCGGGTGAGCCCGAAGAGGGTGTAGTCGATGCCGACACCCAGGCCGATCATGGCGGCGATGGTCTCGCCGGCCTCGGGCACGTCCAGCAGGTGGCCGACCAGGCCGAGGACGGGCAGGGCGATGCCGAGGCCGATCACCCCGGCGAGCAGCGGCAAACCGGCGGCGACCAGGCTGCCGAAGGTGACCGCGAGGATCACCAGGGCGGTGCCGAGGCCGATGGCCTCGCTGCGGCCGGTACTCCCCTTGTCGACGGCAGCGGCCAGGTAGCCGCCCGGGGTCACCTCGATGCCGGCGGCGGTGGCCGGCGCCGCCGCGGCGAGCACGGCGTCGGTCGTCGCGGACGTCACCTCCCGGCCGGTGACGTCGAGGTCGATCGCGAGGTAGGCGGTGTGGCCGTCGGCGCTCATGGTCCCGGCGCCGGCCGGGTCGTAGGGGGTGGTGACGGCGACCACGTGCGGCACCCCGGCGATGGCGGCCGCGGCGCCGCGCACCGCCGCGGCCGTGTCGAACGCGGTGAGCGGAGCGGCCGTGGCGGCGGTGTGCAGCAGGACGGGCTGCTTGCCGGAGGCCGAGCCGGGGAACGCGCGGTCGGCGATGTCCCGCGCGGCCTGGCTGTCGCTGCCCGGGATGGAGACGGCCTCGCTGGTGACGCGGCCGAACACCGCGAGCGCCGCGAGTGCGGCGGCGAGGAGGAGCAGCCAGGCCGCCACCACGCGCTTGGGCCTGCGGGCGCACCAGCGCCCGACACCGGTGAACATCTGCGGCGAACCGCCCTTCGTACGGCGGTGGGACGGCGAAGGACCCCGAACCCCACCAAAACTTATTGCACTCAGCGTGCAACGCGTACACTTGCACTCGCGGTGCAAGAATGTCAACGAGAGGGCGGAGGGCCCACGTGGAACGGACCGGAGCCGCCGCGCCCGTCACCGACGGACGCACGGAGCGCGGGCGTCAGACCCGCGAGAAGATCGCCGACGCGATGCTGTCGCTGCTCGACGAGAACCAGGCGCACTTCCCCGCCGACAAGGTCGCCGAGCGGGCCGGGGTCTCCCGGCGGCTGGTGTTCCACCACTTCGCGGACATGGCACAGCTGGCCGAGGTCGCCGTCGGCCGGCGCCTGGAACAGCTGCTGGCACAGGCCCGGCCGCTCCCCACGGAGGGGCCGCGGGACGTCCGGGTCGCGGCCCTCGCGGAGCAGCGCGCCCGCATCCTGGAGGGCCTCACCCCGGCCCGGCTCGCGATCATGCGGCTGGAGAACCCGTCCCCCCGCGTCCACGAGGGCGTCCAGCAGATGCTGGACTTCGCCCGCCTGCGGATCGGCCAGGTCTTCGCCCTGGAGCTCGACCACCTGCCCGAGCCCGCCCGGACCGACCTGCTCAACGGCCTCGACGCGGTCACCACCTGGAGCGCCTGGTACCACTGGCGCAGCTCCGGCCTGAGCCCGGAGCAGGCCCGCCACACCATGGCCGCCACGGTGCACGCCCTCCTCGCCGCCGCCGACCGCCTGGGCGACGGCCGGGGCGGCGACGAGCGCGGCGGCGACGAGCGCGGCGGCGACGAGCGCGGCGGCGACGAGCGCGGCGGCGACGACCGGGGCGGCGACGACCGGGGCGGCGACACCGTCGCATCGTGACCGGACGGCGGCCGTCACCGTGACGGCCGCGGCGGCTCCCGCGGCCGTGACGGCGCCGCCCTCCTCCTCCTCCTCCTCCTCCGACGCACCGGCGCCACCGCAGGCCGGCGGACCCGACAGCGCGTCATCAGCCCGCCCGCTCACGACCTGCTGATGGCCGGTTCCGCCCGGGCCGAGGAGGGACCGGACAAGGACGGCCGGCATCCGCAGCCTCCCGGGCGGGGCCAGGGATTCCCGACCCCGCGCGCCGGCGACCCAGGCTCCACGGCGCCCCGTCAACCGGTACGGTCATGATGTCAGCGACGCGGCAGCCAGCCGCATTCGAGCGAGGGAGGGGACGGATGAGCGCCCAGCCTGTCCACCACGCGAGCGGGCCCCGGGTGCCCGTGAGCATCGACGGCATCGCCCAGGCACTGCCCAGCCCGGCCGAGCGCATGGCCTTCTACCGCGAGATCGGCCCGCTGGAGGACCAGGTCGAGCGGGAAGCCGCCATCACGTCCTGGTGGACGAAGGCGATGTCGGCCGCGTACGGGCCCGACCGGGCCGGCTTCCGCGCGGCGGTCTCCGCCCGGATCGCCGACACCCGGCGTCCGCTTCCGGGAGACGCCGG
Source organism: Kitasatospora sp. NPDC127111 (assembly GCF_042677465.1). NCBI lineage: Bacteria > Bacillati > Actinomycetota > Actinomycetes > Kitasatosporales > Streptomycetaceae > Kitasatospora > Kitasatospora sp. NPDC127111. The sequence continues at coordinate 17,094 of NZ_JBHXTG010000097.1, read as the reverse complement.
TGAGTGACTGGCGGACCTTCCTGCAGGACCAGCCGTCCAAGGCCCTGCTGGAGATCAGCGAGCGCGACCCCGCGCTCTTCGCTCAGGTGACGATCGCGCTGACCCAGCTCGACGGGACCTCGGGCGTGCCGGTGGACGAGTGGGACGACCTGCGGAACGTCGTGCTGGCCCCGGCCGTCACCGGCGAGATCTTCGTCAACCCGGACGCCGACCCGCCCAGCGTCGACGTCCTGCGGATCGTGTGGCTGTCCCTGCCCTGACCCGTGCCGGGTGACACCCCGGCGACCGAGGCGCGGACGACCGGTCAGCAGGACGGAGGCGGCGGGGATCCCGCCGCCGGGAGACCGGCCCGTGGCGCGCCCGGCGGATAATGGCCGGACGCGGGCCCGCCGGGCCGGCGGCACCGAGCGAGGGAAAGGCGGCGGACGGATGACCCTGGAGGAAGGCCGGCGCGTCAGGTTGGCCGAGGACCTCGGGCTCGGCGAGGCACTCGCCGGGCAGCCCGCGGCCGTCGTCGGGTTCCTCTCGGTGGGAGCCGGGACCGAGGGCACGGTCGAGCGGGTGGACGGGGAACTCCCGGAGAGCGAGGAGGTCCGCGAATACCTTCGGCTCAAGGCGCTGTTCGAGGACTACGGGCACACCATGCCGGTGGCGAGCCGGGAGCGGCTGGAGACGGAGATCGCCGCGCTGGAGCCGAAGTGGGCCGCGCACCAGGAACGGGGGAACCGGGTGACCGTCCGGGTCCGGCTGGACAACGGCCTCGTCCTCGACGGGGCGCACCAGGACATCCTCACTCCGCTGTGAGCGAGGACAACCCGGTAGGGGCCGGAAGACCCGGTCCCCGGCAGGACGAAGCGCACACCCGCGCCGAGGCCGCCGGGCTGCCGGGGACGACGAGCACCGCGCGGTGACGCGTTGTCGGCGTGGTGTGGGAGAGTGCCGCGCATGGACGAGAACATGCACGGAGCAGCGCTGATCGAGCGGGTGATCGCCCGGGTCGAGCAGGACGGCTGGCCCACGGCGGACGCGCCGGACATCACCGAGCCGGTACCGCTCGCGCCCGAGGCGATCGACCGCCTGCGGCTGGCCGGCGACCGGCCGCTGCCGCCCAGCCTGCGCCGGTGGCTCGCGTTCGACAGCTCCTGGCTGAGCGACATCGGCTGGTACGACGACGAGCGGGCGCCCGTCTTCGAGGGCCGCGCGCTCGGCGAGACGGCCGCGTGGATGTACGGCTCCGGCGGCGCCATGGTCAGCACGTTCGCCGACTTCGAGCAGTTGCTGCCGTCCGCGTGCCTTCCGCTCGTCGGCGGCAGCGACTCGCGCCGCCTGCTCTACCTGGGCTCGCCCGACTCCACCGGCGAGTACCCGGTGCTCGTCACCGACATCGACGACCTGCCGTACGTCGCCGTGATGTACCCAGGCCTCGACGTCTACCTCGCCGACCTCGCCGGTGTGATCGACCTGGACTTCGACACGTACACCGGCCTGATGGACCACCCCGAGTACGGCCCCCGGATGCGGGAGCACGCGGAGAACACCGAACTCGGCCCCGACGGCCTCGACTTCCAGGACCTCGAAGTGGAGTAGGCGTTCGGGACGAACCCGATACCGCTGGTGGCGTTGCCCCGCTGTCCCCCGGAAGGTTGCGCCGTTCCCGAGGGTCCGGGGCGACGCCCGGGCAGGCCGTGCCTCCGGTGCGGTCGCCGGAGGGCGCGGTCGCCGGACGTCGCAGCGGCCGGGCCGTGCGACGGCGTCGAGCGGACAGCGGGGCAGTTGGGTCCCCGCGGCCCACCCGGTGGCCCAACCGCCCACCCGGTGGCTCACTCGACCCGGGCTCCCGGAGCCGGGTCGACGGGCGTGAGGACTCCGAGCCGGTCCTCGATCGCCCCGGCCGCGGCCAGGCACAGGTCCTCGCGGAACGCGCGCCCGACGATCTGCACGCCGGACGGCAGCCCGTCGGCCGTCCCGGTCGGCACGGCCACCCCGGGCACGCCCACGAAGCTGGTCACGCTGCACAGGCGCATGGCCGACCCGACGCGGTCGCGCCCGGCCCGGTCGCGCGACTCCAGCCCCGGTTCGACGGGCGGTTCGGTGAAGGAGGGGCCGAGGAGGAGCGGGTACTCGTCGAGGAACTCGGCCCAGGAGCGGCGGATGTTCATCCAGGTGCCCATGAGCTTCATGAACTCGTCCGCGGTCGCCGGCGGGGTCCGCTGCATCGTCATCTCGATGTAGCGGTCGCCGCCCTCGCCGAGCAGGGTGCGCACCACCGGCCAGTTCGGGGCGAACTCGGTCACGGTGATCCGGTGGTAGGCGTCGAGCGCTTCGTCGAGCCGGGGCACGTCCGGCACCTCGCGCACGTCGTACCCGGCGTCCCGCAGCGCTTCGGCGGCGGTCGCGACGGCCGCGCGCACCGTGGGGTGGACGCCGTGCCCGCCGGGGTCCGCCACGACCGCGACCTTCACCGGCCGGGGCAGCGGCTCGCCGTACAGCGGCACCGGGACGGCCCTCGGGTCCCGCGGGTCGGTGCCGGCCAGTACCTCGTACGCCAGCCGCAGATCGGCCACGCTGCGGGCGAACGGGCCGTCGGTGACCAGGAGTTGGGAGGCGGGGCCGGGGTCGTCCGGGCCAAGGATCCGGTGGTCCGCGGGGAAGCGGCCGGTGGTCGGCTTCAGCCCGGCCACACCGCAGAACTGGGCCGGGATCCGCACCGAGCCGCCGGAGTCGTTGCCGAGGCCGAGCGCGGCCATGCCGGTGGCGACGGCCACCGCGTCGCCGCCGCTCGTCCCACCGGGAGTCCTGGCGCGGTCCCAGGGGTTGACGGTGTCCCCGAACAACTCGCTGCGCGTGTGCATCCCGGCCAGGATCAGGGTGGGCATGTTGCTGTGTCCGATCGGGATCGCCCCGGCCGCACGCAGCCGGGCCACCGGGGGCGCGTCCGCCGGCGCCACCAGGTCGCGGAAGCGCGGGGTGCCGAAGGTGGTCGGCACGCCTTCGATGGCCGTGGACTCCTTCACCGTGAACGGCACCCCCGCGAGGGGGCCCAACTCCTCCCCCGCGGCCCGCCGCCGGTCCGTCAGCCGGGCGGCCTCGCGGGCGCGGTCCGCCAGGAGCTGGGTGACGGCGTTCACCTCCGGGTTGACCTCGGCGATGCGCTCCAGGTGGCTCTCCACCACCTCGACCGCGCGGACCTCCCCGTCCCGCACCGCCTTCGCCTGCGCCGCAGCCGACAGCCTCCACAGGGCATCCCCCATGATCGTCTTCCTTCCCGTCCGCGTACCGATGCGCTTTACCGATGCACTTGCATCGGAACTGTATCCTGGGAACCGATACGAGCGCATCGGATAAACGCACCGACCAGCGGAGGCAACCGGGCATGCCCAGGCAGGTTGATCACGAGGACCGGCGGCGGCGGATCGCCGAGGCCGTCTGCCGTCTCGCCGACGAGCACGGACTGGAGGGCGTGACCCTGCGCGACGTCGCCGCCCGCGCCCAGGTGTCGATGGGCGCCGTGCAGCGCTGCTTCCGCACCAAGGAAGAGATGCTCGCGTTCACCCTCGGCCACATCGGCGAACGGATCACCGAACGCGTCCGGGCCCGCGTCGACCGGAGCCCCGCCCAGTCGGCCGCCACCACCCTGGGCCACGCCCTCACCGAAGTCGCGCTGCTGCGCGAGGAACACCGTGCCGAGGCACGGGTCTGGCTCGCCTTCGTGGCACAGGCCGCGGTCAGCACGCCGCTCGCCGACCTGCTGAAGGCCAACTACGCGGCCCTGCACGAGGCGTTCACCCGGCTCATCCGGGAGGCCTGCGAAGGCACCGCGGGCGGCGCACCCGTCGACCCGCGGCGCGAGGCCGACACCCTCCTCGCGCTCGCCGACGGCCTCACCACCCACGTCCTCATCGGCCGCCTCACCCCGCACGAGGCACAGCACCTCCTGCACACCCACCTGGCCGGCCTCTGGGAACGGCACGCCCCGCCCCGTCGCCCCACCCCGGACGCCCCGTCACGCCGAAGCACGAGTCCCGGAAGTGCGCAGCGCCCGGGCAGCCGGCCGTAGCCTTACGTGGAACCCGTCAGATGGATCCTCCGTAACCGGCCGGCCCCGGGTCGCAGGCGGGCGCCGGAACCGGACTGCACACGGCCTCGGACGCCGACTCGTAGCACGCCCGCGGCTCCGCACCCGCCACCGCGGGACCGTTGCCCCAGCTGAACGGCCCCGGGTCGCAGGCGGGCGCCGGAACCGGAGTGCACACGGCCTCGGACGCCGGCTCGTAGCACGCCCGCGGCTCCGCACCCGCCACCGTCGAACTGGTGCCCCAGCTGAACGGCCCCGGGGTGTGGGTGATCTCCGCCATGCCCGGCGAAGCGGCCTGCTCGTTGCGCTCGTGGACCCATGCCTGATCCGGGGTGTGGTGCACCCGGGCGTCAGGCGCGAGCCGGAAGAACCCCGCGACCTGCTCCCCCGTCCGCGGGACGCAGCTGTCCGTCGCCTCGCGGGTGAGGTAGGTGTCCAGCACTTCGGTCCCCGCGGCGACAGCCGCGTAGTCGTACCCCTTGAGCACGGTGGTGCCGGTCTCGTCGACCCGGTGTGCGTCGGCGTCGAGGTCGTGCGTTCCCATGACCATCCCGATCCGGTCCTCGGGCGCGTGCAGCACGGTGTCCTCGAGCACGGAGCGGGAGCTGAGGCTCAGCGGGTCGAAGACGTTGATGCCCTCGATCGGTGCGCGCGGGTCCCCGGGGTCGGCCGTCGTGCTGCGGTGGACGTGGCCGCCGTAGGAGTCCTCCAGCGGGTGCAGCGCCTCACCGAGGTGGACGGCCTCCGCGGTGTGGCGGCCGTCGAGGGCGGCGGCGCCGGCCTCCTCGAGTGCCTGGACGATCGTCGAGACGATCCGCTCGACGTTCGCCTGTGCGCTGACCGCGGGTTCCGCGAGCGAGTGCTCGGCCTGCCCCTCCCGGTTGAGGTAGTACGGCTTCAGGCTCGCGAGGTCGTCCTGGCCGGCCTGCCCCTGGTTGAGCCTCTCGTAGAACTGCTCGGCGGTCATGCCGTTGATCTCACCCGTCGTCTCGTACAGGCGGTCGACGATCTGCCGGGTGATCTCCCGGTGTCCCCGCTGGTCCGACATGAGTGTCCTCCTCGGCCTTCTCGGCCTTCTCGACCTTCTCGGCCTTCTTGACCTTCTCGGTCTTCTCGACCTTCTTGGTCTTCTTGGTCTTCCCGCGTTCGTTCTGCTCGTGGTTTCGCTCGGTTCCCGTTGCCGACGCTTGTGGAGCCCAGAGGCCCCGCAGGCAGGAGGTGAGGCTGCTCCATCCCCGTTCGGCCGGCGCGGGCAACGCGGGGGGCAGGTGGACTCCGCCGATGGCGATCACTCCCTCGCCCCGAGCAGCGGCCTCGGGAGGGCCGTGACCGTCCCCGGCGGTTTCGAGTCCGGCCGTGGCTGTCGGCCAGTCGACGGAGAAGTCGTACGACTCGTCGTCGAAGCGGACGGCCTCGTCCAGGACCGTCGCGAGCCGCTCCGCTTCGGAGCGTGCCAGGTGGAGCAGGCGGGCGGCCACTTCCGTGTCGGCGTCCAGCAGCAGGAGGGAGAACTCGACTCGTGCGCCGTGACTGAAGCGGTGCCTGCGGCTGGGGACGGCAGGCAGGAACAGAGCCAGGCCGACGATCCTGTCGCGCAGGCAGAACACCGGCACGGGATCGGCCGTGTGGAGCAGCTCGCAGAGCTGGTCGAAGGCGGCGAGGCTGACCCCGGCCGACGGCAGCGGTTCGTGGAACGCCGGCGGGACGACGCACTCCCGGTCCGATCCCCCGGCCGTGTCCACCTCGTGCCAGTGGTAGTCGCGTGGCCGGCGGTCCTTGGATCCGGCGGTGTCGGGGTGGCGGGTGCGGACGAAGACGCGCATCACAGGTAGCCGAACCCGTCGTCGGCCGGGCCGCCGTCGATGCCCTTGGTACGCCGGCGGACCAGTTCGGCCGCACGGCGGATGTCACCACGGACCCCGTAGAACCAGTTGTGCACGCAGCCCTGCTGGAACAGCCGGGGCCGGTTGAGCTCCTGCTCGGCCAGGAGCCGGGTGATCATGTGCAGCACGGGCTGGTCGGTGTCGACGCCTTCGACGGACGCATCGGCGGCCTTCTTGCGGAAGACGGAGTGGAAGCCGTCGTCGTCGTTCTCGAAGTGGTGATGGTGGACGCTGCCGAGGGTCTCGACCGGTGTCACCGCGAACTTGCTGTCGCTCCACTTTTCGCGGATGACCGAGACCACGTCCGCGTAGGCCCGATCGACCTCCTCGAACATCCGACGGCTCTGCTTGGCCGACCAGTCCGGGTCTCCTTGAGCGTCCGGGTGGTCCGCCCAGCGCCACCGCTCGCAGCGCAGCGGGACGAAGATGACCAGCCAGCCGCCCGCGTCGCCCCGGACGTCGCGCGCGGACAGGTACTGGAACAGGCTGCGCAGCGCGGTCGGGGCGTTGCGCATCTCCATGATGTCCCGGTTGCCGCTCATCAGTGCGGGGACGTCGACGGGGACGACGAGGACGTCGCACAGTTCGCACAGGGCGGCCGTCGCCTCCCATTCCCAGCCGTTGACGTTGTTGAACCACGAGCCGGGCATGTCGGCCATGCGGATGGGGATCTCGGTGCCGACACCGTTCACCACGTTGAAGCGGTAGCGGTAGTACGACAGTGTCTTGCTCGGGCGTACCGCTTCGTCGAACAGTTCCCGGGGCAGGTCCTCGTCGGGGGACGTGAACCTGGCCAGCTTGGCCCGCAGGCGGTTGAGCAGCGCGTCGTTGGAGATGGCCGCGGTGGGCTGATGGTCCTCGGGCTTCAGTTCGAGTCGGGGGAAGTCGCCGGCGGTCTGCTCCCGGCCGGTCCGGAAGCGCTGGAGGAACACGCTCAGCATCGTCAGCAGCATGGTCGTCTTGCCCACGCGGCTCGGCCCGATGAAGGCCACGCGCAGCCGCGGCCGGCCGGGGCGTACGCCCTCGTCCAGTTCGCGCTTGATCTGCTCCACGACGGCCTGGGCGTCCGGAGACAGGGGATTCGTGGTCACTGTGTCTGCTCCCCGATGGCGCGGTGCGGGACGTGGATGAAGGTGGGGGTGTCGATCTCGACGGTCTTGACGAGGGCGTGGCCGTCCTCCAGTGCGGACACGGCGCGCAGGGTGGCGGGCTCCAGACCGAACCTGCGGGCGATCTCCTGGCGGTCGGCGCCGTCGATGACGCGGTGCACGATCGTGGTCGCGGTGTTGGTCAGCACGCTCTCGTTGAGGTCACCGATGCTCTGCTCGGCCAGGACCAGGCCCAGTCCGGTCTGCCGGCACTGCTTGGCCATGGCGGTCACCAGGTCCGCGAGCCGGTTGCCGGCGCTCGACGGGGCGGTGTCGACCGCTCGGGGCGGTCCGACGGGTCCGGCGATGCGGTGCGCCTCGTCGATGAGGAGAGCGTGACGCAGGGTCGGGCGGGAGAGCACCGGTCGGTGGCGCATGGCGGAGGCGAGCATGCCGAAGACCAGCAGCATGAGCGCGTTGATCTCCTCCTCGTTGCCGAGGGCGCGCAGTTCGAGCAGGTGGGTGCCGCTGAGCAGGGTCCCGATGCCCAGGGCGGGATCGACCGGAGTGGTGACGTCCTTCAGCAGCGAGGACTCCAGCGCGCGCCACCGCTCGTCGAAGAACGCGACGGTGGCGGCGCTCCAGGTGTTGTCGCCGAGCAGGCGGGGGCGGTGCTCGCGGTGCCAGGCGGCGATGAGGTCGTCCATCGTCGGGATGCGCCCGGGGGTCTTTCGCAGCGTCGTGCCGGTGACGGCCAGCAGGTCGCTGGTGCGGGTGCTCTCCGTCTTCTCGCGGTAGAGCTGGACGACCATGTTGTGGAGCATCGATTCGCCCAGTTCGGTCACGCGGAACGTCATGGCCAGCACGCCGGTCAACAGGGCGATGTGCTCGTAGACGGGGACGTCGTCGGGTGGCATGAACGGGTTGAGCCGAAACACGCTCCCCGGCCGGTCGGAGAAGTCCCAGACCGTTCCGCCGAGTTCGGTGACCGCCGCGCCGAGCGCCCGGTTGGCCGGGTCGATCACCGTCGTGGGGATGCCCTGGGTGACCAGCTGGTCCAGCAGGTGGCGCAGCGTGTTGGTCTTGCCGGAGCCGGCCTGGCCGGTGACGACGACGTGTTCGGTCAGCCGGGAGAGCGCCGTGGTGAGCCGTCGACCGTCCCGGGGACGCACGAGGTCGCCGAGGTGGATGACCGGAGTGCCGGCCGGCGGACGCAGCTGCGGCCGGGCCATGGGGGTGGCGGTGACGGCGGGCAGGCCGGGGAGGGCGTCGAGCGGGGAGAACGGGGGCAGCATCAGCTCCGCTGCTTCCTCCGGCAGGTACCAGGAGGTGTAGGCGAGCATCTCCCGCGGGGGGAGGCGCACCGCGCCCAGCGCCTCCCCGGGGCTGGCCGGACGCAGTGCCTCCGGGTCCAGGTCCGCGCAGACCGCTGCTGCCAGGCCGGGGGCGCCGAGCACCTCGATCGCCACGTTGGCGACCGGACCGCCCTTCATGACGGCGAGCAGGAGGTTCAGTCCGGGGTCGTAGACCTGGTCACGGGTGCGGCTGATGAGGTAGTGGCCGATGCCGGACTGGGCGTAGTCGCGGTCGCCGGTGCGGATGTTGGGCTTGACGCAGCGCAGGCGGACGCAGCCGTCCCGGCGGGAGAGGTGGCGCAGCGTGGCGGTCCAGGAGCGCGCGCGCAGCCTGGCCTCGATGGGGTGCGGCACGGCGACGAGGTAGCTGTCACGCGGGGCGGCCGTCTGGAGCACGAGCTCCTGGAGCGACCCGGTGACCAGGTCCAGGAAGCCCCATCGCGGGTGCTGGGCGATCATGTCGAGGACGCGCTCCAGATCCCGGGGGCGACGTGCGTCGACGGGCAGCGGAACGGGGGTCGTGTGGCGCAGCGACCCGGTCGGGATCAGCCGGACGACCCTGGTGATCCCGGTCCGCTCGACGTCGTCCCGCGCGGGGGAGGTGCAGATGCACGCGCCCGGGTCGGGGGTCTGGCTCAGGTCGAGGAAGCGGTCGCCCTCGCCGAGGAGCACGGCCAGGTCGACGGTGGGCGCGTAGGGGGTGATCCGGACGTCGGCCTTGCCGTCGCGGGAGCTCAGGTGCAGTTCGAATCCGCCGCGCTCGAGGAGGTCCTGGACGAGGTTCCGGTACCCCGTCACGGCCTTGGCGAAGAGTGCCCGGTCGGCTTCCGTCTGGCTGCTGAACTGGTACGCCGCGGTCATCTGGTACGTAGGCATGGAAACGACTGTGCCCGGCGGGCGTCGGTCCGCGGCAGGTCCGGTCACCCGGTTCGGGTTGGGGTGACCACCCCAACCCGGCGACGGGGTCAGTAGGCGCCGCCGGTGCGGATCACGGTGCACGGGTCGGTCAGCAGCTCGCCCCCCGTACCGGCGAGGCGAACCCTGCCCCGCTGTCCCGGCCCGAGTGAGTCCGCTTCGCGGCCTGCCCGCTCGATCCTGATCACGAACAGGTTGATCAGTGCTCCGGACCGGGCCAGCATCCGGAAGTTGGAACCCGGCCCCACCCGCCCCCGCAGGCAATGCGCGACGGCGCTGACGGTCTCCGCCGTCCGTTCCAGGTCGTGCAGGCGCAGCTGCGGCGGATCCGGAATCTGAATGCCGGTTAGGTACAGGACCACGGCACGCACGCGCTTGTCCTGGTCCTCGTGGAGCCCGAACTTGTCGTAGATGTTGCCGAGGGCGTTGTCCAGGGTGTTGCGCGAGATGTGCAGGGAGTCGGCGATCGCGGGGTTCTTCAGCCCCTGGAGCAGCAGCGCGAGTACGTCCTGCTCCCGGTCGGTGAGCCGGGCCTGGCGTCCGGTGGCCACGTCCTTGCGGCGGATGGCCTCCACGACGTCCGGGGCCAGGGTCAGGTTGTCGTCGAGCAGGTCGCGGATGGCCTGGACGACCTCCCCGCGGGCCCTGCCCTTCTGCAGGTAGGCGACGTTGTCGCCGAGTTCCAGGAAAGCGGCGATCAGCGGGACGTCCCAGTGGGCCGAGGTGACCAGCACGGCCACCTCCGGGTGGTGTTCACAGAGGTAACGGGCGGCGATCAGGCCGGCGTTGGTGGCCGACGGCTCGTTCTCCCGCAACGGCATCTGCACGTCCAGCAGCACCGCATCGGGCCTGGCATCGGCGATGAGCGCGACCAGTTGCGCCACCGTGTGGGCCTGTCGCGTCCCGGGGGACCCCTGGGCGGCCAATTCGTCGGCGATGGACTGCGCGTACGTCAGGTCGTCGTCGGCGATGATCACACGCATCTGAGCTCCACTCTGATCGTCGTCCCACCCACGTGCGAGGTGAGGCCGAAGGTGCCGTCGCAGGACTCGGCGCGGGCCCGCATGGTCCGCATGCCGTGTCCGCCTGGTCGCTCCCGCGCTCCACCACGGCCGTCGTCCTCGACCGTCATCACGACACGGTCGCCCAGTTGCCTGAGCGTCACCGTGACGTGGGAGGCCTTCCCGTGCGTGTCAGCGTTGGCGATCGCCTCGGAAGCGATGCTGTACAGCTCGAACGTGAGCCGCTCGGACCAGTCCGGCTCTTCGGGCATGATCACCTTGACCTGGAAGGCCCCCGCCGGCTTCTCCAACGCGCCCTTCAGACCGAGGGTGTCGAGCACGGTCGGGTAGATGCCGCCCAGGCTCTCCCTGAAGTGGAGCCGGTGGGCCTCGGCGAGGGCCACCGCTCGCGCCCACCGATCGGCCAGCACCGGATCCTCGCACAGCTGCGCCGACTCCCTCAGCCACGACATCAGCGCGCCGAGGGAGTTTCCGGCCCCGTCGTGGGTGTCCCGCAGGATCCGCATCCTGGTCAGACGCTCGGTTCGCGATGCCTCGTTCGCCCTCGCCTCACGCAGTTCCTGGCCGTGGATCCGGTCGGCCCGCTGGGCCCTGAGGATCAGTGCCGCAACCATGGTCGCGGCCCGCAGCCGTTCACTGTTCGGGTACTCGGCCAGGAACCGGTCGTGCAGCAGGACGCCCAGTGGCTGCTCGGCCGGACCTATCACGCTGAGCGCCTGGTCGGGCGAAGGCACCGGAAGCGCGACGGATCTGCCGTCCCCGTCCTCGAACTCCCCCGGCTCGGCCCCGTGGTACAGCAGGACGAGCCCCCGCTCGCCGAGCGCTCCGGCGAGCCGCTCCTGCAGCCGGACGGTCGGCCCGATCGTCCCGAACTCCCTGAGCATGCGCCGGTGTGCGAGCAGGGTCCGCACGAGGCCCAGCAGCGCCGCCAGCCCCAGCAGCGCGATGGCCACCGCGTACAGTGCCAGCAGCGCCCCCTGCCAGGCGAGCGGGGCGTGCAGCAGTGCCGCGAGCCCGAGCAGCACGGCGACACCGCCGATGGACGCCACCGAGATCCAGAAGATGCCGCGTGCCTTGCGCGCCTGGGCCGATTCCCCGTGCCAGCGCCGGTACACCAGCGCGAGCATCACCATCGTCAGGCTGATCTCCACGGCGCTGCCGACCGGCGCCCACACCGAGTAGTGGGCGTGGGGGTCCCCCCACAGTTGTGGCCGCAGCGGCCGCTCCACGGCAGCCCGCACGGCCTGCGTCAGTGGCGTCGTCACGTAGAGCGCGAGGATCGTCGGCCGCTCCCAGCGGCTGCGCTCCCGCACACCCCCGGGCAGGGTTCCGGTGAGTCGACCGTCCGGAAACGCGAGCAGCAGGTGCGCCAGCACCACCGCATTGAGGTGGAAGAACACGAATCCCACGCGGAAGAGCCAGGGGTTGCCGCTGTGCTGGAGATCGCCCAGGTAGTAGACGCCGCCCATGAGGATGAGCAGCAGGCCCATCCGCCGGCCGTCGTGCTGTTTGAGACCGACCAGCGTTCCCACGGCGATGAAGAACACGCCGACCGGCTGCACCACCGGCTCGGTCCAGGTGGGGAAGGGTCCCCGCCCCCAGGCAATGGACCACGCGAAACCCGCGAACACGGCGGCTGCGAGCGCGCATGCCGGTACGACGAAAGGACGACCCGCCCCAGGCATGTGCCTTCCAGTCAGCCCACTCCCCCGTGAACAACGACCAGCCAAGGATAGGGAAGGAACAGCCCCACCTGAACCTGTTCCCTCGAGTCCGGCCTCGGGGTGCTGAAAGTGTTATCGCCGCCCTGGTCGAACGGTCTCCTGTGATGTCGGCGCAGTGGGCGCCGGCCGGCCGGGGCGGTGGGGCGGGGTGTGACCACCGCGGTGCCGCTGCGAGCCGTTGAGCGAACCAGGGAGCCCTTCTCCTCATGCAGTCCATTCGTCGTAGGCAGGGTCTGGCGGTTGTGGTGACCGTGGGCGTGATGACGGCCGCCGTGAGCGCGTGCGGTCCGGAGGAGAGCGGGCCGGGCGCGGACCGGGCCGGTGCCGTCGCGGCGACGGTGGCGGCCACCGGCGCCGGCGCCTCGCCGTCCACCGCGCCGTCCTCCCCCGCCCCGGCGTCGGCGTCGACGGCGCCCACGGCTGCGGCGTCCGTGCCGACGGCCGCCCCGTCGTCGGCCGCGGCCACGCCGACGGCGACGGCCGCCAAGGCTTCGTCGAGCCCGACCGCGGCGAAGGACGCGGCCAAGGCGCCCGCCGGTGCCGCGCCGAGCACCGGTGCCAAGGCGCCGGCCACCACCGCGGCGCGGCCCGCTCCCGTCGCGCCGCCGACCGCCGTGCCGGGGACCGGTAGCGGTAGCGGTAGCGGTACCGGGAGCGGGAGTGGGAGCGACAAGCCGGGCACCGGCACCTCCCCGTCGGACTACGCGGCCGGCAGCGCGGAGGCGCTGTCGCTGCGGCTGATCAACGAGGAGCGCGCCCGCAACGGCGTCCCGGCGCTCGTCGTCAAGGCCGATCTGACGGACTTCGCGGTGAAGTGGGCCCGTCACATGCGCGACACCGGGTTCGCCCACTCGGAGAACGCCTCCGGCGCCGGGCCCAGCCTGACCGGCAGCCGGACGCTGACCGGGGAGTGCATCGTGATGTGGAGCGACTCCGCCCTGACCGGGGAACAGGCCGCCGAACAGTTCCAGAAGATGTGGACCGAGTCCCCCGGGCACCACGCGGCGCAGATCAACCCGAAGTACAAGGAGATCGGCGTCGGCCTGTTCCACGACGCCAGCGGCTGGTGGGGCGTGCACGAGTTCGCCGGCTGAGGAACCGTCACCGGGCGCTGGACCGCTACGGCAGCTACACCTTCGGCCCGTACCCCGCCGACCAGGTCCGCACCGACGTGGGCGCCGCCTACCCGGGTTACGGTGACGCGCACGGCTACACGGTGACCTTCACCCCGCCGCAGATCTACTCCTGCTACTACGCCCTCGTGGTGACCGGCGTGAACGCCGCCGCCGGCGCCGACGCCACCGTCGGCGGCCGGATGTGTTCCTGACCGCCACCTCCTGGCCCCCGGCCCGCCGACACCCGGCGGGCCGGGGGCCCCGGCGTTCGCGGCCCGGCGCGGGGGCGGCGGGGCGGCGCAGGGGTCGTCGGCACCGCGACCGCCTGACCGGCCGTCGCCGGACCGCCGTTGCGGCGGGCCCGCCACGCGCGTTGGCGGCGACGGCGGGCGGTCCGGCCGTGGGCGATCAGGTGAGCTCCACCGCGAGGATGCTGTCGGGGAGTGCGATGCACACCTGGCCGCCCGGAGTGGCGGTGAGGTCGCGCACGGGTCGGCCGAGGCGCAGGTCGACGGGGTCGGCGCCGGCGCGACCGTGCAGGCGAAGTCGGACCACTCCGTCGGACCAGGCGGCAGCGGTGAGCAGACCCCTCGGCGTGTCGGCGGCCGCGACGGCGGCGACGGGGCAAGGGCGAGCGTCCACTCGTGCGGGGGCGGGAGCGGAGTGGTGCCCGGTCCAGACGGTGCCGTCGATGCCACCGCTGATCTGGACCAGTCCGTCCTCGGTCCGGGCGAGGTCGACGGCGGCGACCGGCCCCTCATGGCAGCGCTCACCGGAAAGGAGGCCGCCTTCGACCCGGATGTGGGACACGTCGCCGTTGTCCTTCCCGAGGGCGAGGACCTGGCCGTCGGCGCCCTCGGCCAGGGCAGCGGCGGTGAGACCGTCCCCCGAGCGACGGGTGATGCCGTCGAGGACCTGCGCCAGGCGGCTGTCGGGAGCCCCGTCCGGCGCGAGGGAGGTCACGGCGCCGTCCCTGCCGAGCAGGACCAGCCCGCCGTCCTCCCCGACCAGCAGAGCCGAGTGGTGGCCTTCGGGAAGCCGCCGTGGACCGAGCCCGGGGACGGACGCGCCGGTCCGCGGGTCGATGAAGCGCAGGATGCCGGTGGCAGCGACCGGAAGGTGCTCGCTGTACGCGAGGTACCCGTCGTCGGGGCCGTGACCGCGCACGAGATGCCGAACGCGACCGGTGGCGGGCTGGTGCGACCAGCGGGCCTGCCACCGCCGACCGGGGATGGCGGCGAGCGCGTCGGCGGCTTCCTGATGGCGGCCGACGAGGTGGGCGTGCAGGACTGCTGCACGGTCGGCCGGGCGAGGGGCGTTGATGCACGCCGGACCGGCCAGGTTCCAGGCGTCCGCGACCAGGGCGTACTGCTCGCCGCCGGGCGAGGAGTGCTCGCGGGCATGGTCGAACGCCAGCGTGACCGCGACCGGGTCGGCGTGGACCAGGAAGGCGGCATCGCTCAGGAGTTGGTCGGCCATACCGGCAGGAACGGCATGGCGCAGGAGCAGACCGAGGAGGCTCGGGTCGGTGTTCGCGAAGTCGGGCAGTCCTCCGCCGGTGCGAGGGACGGCGGTGGCGAGGGCCCTGGTCCAGGCGGTGTGGTCAGCCGGCGGGCACGCGGCAACGAGGTGGTCCGGCCTGAGCCGCCACTCGCCGGCGTCGCCGTCCGGGGGCGGAAGGAGGCGGGCGGCTGCCCGGCGGACCGCTTCGCGGCTCCCGACCCCGGGCAGAGCGGCCCAGGTGTCGAGGGTGACGGGGCATCCGGCCTGGGCCAGGGCATGCACGGCCGCCCGCTCCTCCTCGGGCAGTTCGGGCAACCAGGCCTCGGTGACGGCCGGGAGGAGGGCGAGGCCCGGGCTCGGGTACACCTGGTCGGCGTCGACCGGCGTGCCGCCCAGGTCGGCGCACCAGGCGGTGAATCCGGCGTGGTCGGTCCAGCGGGGGTCGTCCAGGTCGAGGACGGCGGCGCGGGGGTCGGCGGCGTGCAGAGCGGCGGCCGCCGGCGAGCCCGAGGCGCACTCGACGAGCAGGCGGAGCCACGGGACGCGTGCCAGCGGGGCGAGCAGCTCGGCGGCGATCCGTTCGGGCGCGTCCGGCAGCAGACCGCCGCCCGCCCGGTCCAGGTCGGTGACCACCAGCGTGCGGGGCGTACCGTCCTGCAGGGCTTCCAGCAGCTCCTCGGGCGTGCCGGCGGCCAGGCCGAGCCGTGCGGCCAGCAGCCAGGTCGCGCTGCGCACTGTGAGGCCGTCGGCGGACAGGAGCGTGTGTACGCGCCGGGCGGTGCGCGGGTTGTCGGACGGGCACGCGGCAGCGAGCCAGGTCAGCAGGTGGGTGCGGCCACTGCCAGGGGTACCGGTGATGCGGCACACCCGGGGTGCCTTCGGATCGGCCAGCCAGCCGAGCAGGGCCCGGCCGGCCGGGCGCCTGCCCCCGCTCAGCGGCGGCACCGCGGCAGCACCGGTCTCCTCCGGGTCGGGCGCGATGGCCGGCCCGTAGGTGGGGTTGTGCCAGAACCGCAGGGCGCGGCCGTGGGTGTCGGTCTGCCAGGCGCCGGCGACGGCGTGCGCGGGGACGCGCCCGGCGGGGTCGTGGCCATCGTCCACCTGGTAGAGCCAGCCGCCGGCCGCGACCGCGGCCTCCGCCTGCTCGCGGCTGAACGGTGGGTCGGGGCGCCAGCCGCGCGGCGCGACCGGGTCCCCGAGCGGCACGCCGTGGACGGCGAGTTCGGCGAGCCAGGCGACACTGGGCGCCGTGGAGCGTGATTCGGGCAGGATGCGCCCCGACAGCCGGGTGCCGGGCTCGGACAGCAGCTCACCTATGGCCTGGGACGGCTTCAGGCCGCGGGCCTTGGCACGCCACAGCTTCTCGTTCCAGAAGCTGGCGGCGTTCTCGTTGGGCAGCCCGCGCCACCACTCGTAGCCGGCGGCGTCGTCCTCGTCGCAGAACCAGATCAGACCGGTCGGGTACTCGTCCGCGTGGAACGTGACGTAGTACTCGACGGGCCTGTCCGTCGTGGTGGTGTACTCGGGCGGCGAGCTGACCAGCTTGAACTGCAGATCCGCGTTGAGCCGTGGATTGATGTCGGGGTTGCTCACCGGTTGCTCGTTTCCTTCACGGGTCATCCGAGGACCCTGCCGAAGACATGGTATTGAGTGCCGACCTGGATGACCTCGTCCACCTGCCACCTCAGGCCGCGACCGAGGAGCAGCTCGCGTTCGGAGTTGCCCAGAGTGCCGATCTTCTCCACCCAGAGGCCGGGAGTGCCCTCCGGCACCGCAAGGTGCAGCACGCCCTGCTTGCCTTGGTAGATGCTGGGCAGGTCACCGATCGAGGTGGACATGTAGCCGTCCTCGGTGAAGGTCTTCCCTTTCATCTTCATCGGGTCGTCAAATCCGAGGTGTCCGAGATCGGTTCCACGGCCGACGACGATGTCCTCGGGGACTCTCTGGGCCACCATGGCCTTGTCGAGCTCGGAAATCAGGCGCTTGACTTCCGGAGTGGAGTCGCCGGTGCCGCGCAGGGCTCCGTTGATCTGGCCGTCCGAGCCCTTCGTGTATTTCGCGACCGCGTCCTTCTGCTCGGCCGGGAGCCGCTCCGCGACATCGTTCCAGGTCTTCGCCCCGAACTCCTTGGCGTCGATGTCGTCGTAGTGCCGGGCCCGTCCGGCGAGGTCGCGCTCGGCAGCCCGCACCTCGACCAGCTGGGCGTCGCGCGCGGCCGCGGCCACCGGGTCGTAACCCTTCGGCTGAAAGCCCTCCAGCGCCATGGGGAGTTGGGGCTTCGGGACACCGGCTGCCCTCTCGGCGGCTTCCCTGGCCGCCTTTTCGGCGGCTTCCTGGGCGGCCTTCTTGGCGGCGTTTTCGGCGACGGCGACGGCTTCGCGTTCGGCGACGGTGGCGGCGGTGCCGCCGCCTCC
>NZ_JBHXTG010000096.1:0-29329 GCF_042677465.1 Kitasatospora sp. NPDC127111 | reverse complement strand
GGAGAGCTACCTCGCCGGCCTCCACCTCCGCGGCGCGGTCATCTGGATCAAGGACCTCACCCGGGCCCACTGATCACGACCGAATACCTGCCCTAAGGGCCCACTGGCCCTGACCCACAGCAAGCGCAGCAGGCCCGCCCTCCTGTGGGACCAGTCAACCCGCCTCCCGCTGCACGCCTGGCACGATCCACGCCACCGAGCGGTCACGCTCTCGGGGAACGTGCTGGTCACCGTAGCCGACGACGGACGGTCCCGCGTCCTCGACCTCCGCAACGGACGTCGACTGCGCACGATGCGCTTCCCCTCCTCGGCCACACGGGTTGCGGCCAGTACGGACGGACGCGTCGTCATCACCGTCGACGGCTCGTTCAGCAACCGCGGTGTCATCCGCCTCTCCCACGTGGACGTCGGCATGGGAGAACAGACGATCTCCGACGAGTCGGTCAGCTGCCTCGCCCTGACCCCCGCCGGCGACCTTCTGCTGACTGGCTCCGACCATGAGGTACGCCTGTGGGACGTCCGCACCGGCGACCTCCTGTGTGACCTGGAAGGCGGCCACACCGCTCCGGTCTTCGGCGTGGCCCTATCTGCAGACGGCTGCCATGCCGTCTCGGCCGACGTCGACGGCACGGTCCAGTGCTGGGACGTGGACTGGGAGTACACCAGACCGCCCCAATGACCCCCCTGCCGTGTGAGCCGGAGCCGCGGCATTCCGACGGGCTCGTGTCCTTCGGCCAGCGCGTTCCAAGGCGCTGTACGGCGGTGGCGCTCACGGCGCAGCGCGTGCTGGAGGGCGGTGTCGTGGTCAGCGTCGTAGCGCTCGGCGCGGGTGGCGGCGGTGTGGTCGTGGACGCGCTGCCACTCGGCCAGGGCGTCGGCTGCGGTGGCGTAGGCGGTTTCGTCGCCTGCGGTGGCGTGCCGGTCGGTGCAGCGTTCCTCGAACCGGGCCTGTTCCAGGGCCTACTGGAGGTTCTCCAGGGTCATCCCGGCCGCCCGGTGGTAGACCCGGCTGCGGACGTCGCCGAGCAGCCCGTGCTCCTGGTCGTCGGGCTCCTCCTCGTCTTGGATGTGGTCGGGGCGGCCCGGGTGCTGGGCAAGAGCGGCGTGCAGCGTCGCGCCGGCTTGCCACGCCTCGGCGTGCACGACGAGCTCCGGCACGGCAACGCCCGGGCGGGCACCGAGGACGACCCGGCCGTCGACCAGGGCCACCCAGCCGTCCAGGCCGTCGACGTCGCGCTCCGTCCAGCCGCGGGCGAGGCCGACGCCGTGGTGGAGGGTACGGATGCCGTCGTCGCCGGACCAGCGCAGTCACATCGCGCCACGCACCAGCGGGGAGTCGAGGATCGGGCTGCCCAGGTCCCGGCCGGCGGGCGCAGGCCGGCTGCTGTGCCGGCCCAGCTCCAGCCGGTCGGTTGCGGCGGCGGGGCCGGGTCGAGGCGGGTGGTGTCGGTCATCACGCGGTGCCTCCGGGATGTCGAGAGCGTGGGGCGGGTAGCGAGCAGGGCGGCCCGGTGTATGGGCCGCCCTGGGCCGGTGGTGCTACCGGTCGGTGCTGCAGTCGTGGTCGGCCTCGACGTAGTCGCCGTCGGCGAACTGAAATTTCCAGGGACCAGCCGCAGGTGCAATCGGCCCGGCCCTCCCATCCGATCTCGGGACCGTCGTCCTGGTCACAGTCGTGGTCGGCGTCGACCAGGCTGCCGTCCTCGAACAGTGCATCTCCGCCGTCGCCGCACGAGCAGGTCCACTGCGCGTACCAGGACACCTTGGGCGGCTGCTGGGTGGTGGTCACTCGTCTCCTCCGGGGTGGGCCGCCCGCCCCGGGCGGGCGGGCGGCGGGTGGGACGGATCAGCCGGCGAAGGTCTCGGTGTGCCAGTGCAGCACGTCCAGGAGCGCGGCCTGCTGGTCGGTCAGCTTCCCGTCCGTGCGGGCCTTGTCCTGCTTGCGCAGCCACGTGCCGGGCCGGAACGTCGGGTCGGCTTCGCCGCCGGTGCGGTTGGCCGGGCCGTCGAGGGTGCCGCCGGCGGCGAGGTAGGCGAGCAGGCGACGGTAGGAGCGGTTCCAGTCCGGCTCCAGGCGCCACAGCTCGTCCAGCGCGTCCAGCTTCGCGGCCTGGTCGCGGGTGAGGCCCGCGGCCTTGCGCTGGCGGCGCATCCACGCGCCCACCGCGTAGTCGTCGAGCTTCGCGGTCGCCGGGATCGCGAGGTGGCCGTGCTGCTGGTGGAACGCCTTCGCGTAGGCGTAGCCGCGTTCCCAGGCGTTGGCGTTCTTCGACCAGATCATGCCGAGCGCGTCCAGCTCAGACACCCGGGCCGGGTCGAGCAGGCCCTGCCCGTTCAGGTGGCGCTGACGGGTAAGCCAGGAGATCAGCTCGCCGTGCTTCTCGCGGTCGGTGGGGTCGAGGTGGCCGTGCTCGATGTGGAACCTGGCCGCGACGGCGTGCATGCGCTGCCATTCGACCGCCCTGGGGTTGAACGCACGCAGCTTGACGGTCTGGAGGATCCGGGCCGCATGGTGCCGGGCGTTGATCCGCAGCCACTCGATCGGCGACTCCACCGGCGGCGCCGGCTGCTCGGTCTCCCCGGCCTCCGCCGCCTCACCCTCGGAGTCCGCCGTGGTCGTGGTGGTGTGCGCGGTGCCCTGCGAGCGGCTGGCGCGCAGCTCGGTGATCCGGCCGACCACCCGGGCGTCGTGCGCGGCCAGGGCGCGCAGGACCCGCCAGATCGTGCGGAAGCTGGAGGCCTCGATCTCGGCGTCGGCCTCCGCCTTCACGGCCTCGCCGGCGTCGTGGACCTCGGCCGGGTGCGCCGTGGCGGTGTCGTCGCCGACCGCTGGCGTCGGCAGGTAGACCGGGATGATGATCCAGGACACCTTGCCCTGCCGGTAGGACTGGCGCAGCGCGCGGCCGACGGCTTGGACGATGTCGATGACTGAGCTCTTGGGGTCGGCGAAGCAGATGGCGTCCACGGCGGCGACGTCGATGCCCTCCGAGAGGAGGCGGGCGTTGGCGAGGATGCCGCACTCCTCGCCGTCCTCGCCGGTGTGGGCCTTGAACTCGGCGAAGGCCTGGCGGCGGTCGCGCAGCCGGTCGGTGCCGGCCATCGCCTTCGCCCAGATCCGCTCCGGCCGGTCCGCGTCCGGCAGCAGCTGGGAGGCGTTCAGCAGGGTGTTCGCGAACTCCCGCGCGGCGGAGACCCGGGAGTGGAAGGTGATGACCCGGCGCAGCTCCAGGCCGGCGACGGCGCGCAGCACCGCGATCTGCAGGGCGAGGCGCAGCAGGTCTTCGTTGGTGCGCTGGGATCGCAGGTCGGCGACGGCGGGGAGGTTGAGGAGGTCGCGCAGGTCCTCGTCGGTGACGACGGGGACCAGGACGCGGTAGTCGGCGAGGTAGCCGTGCTCGATCCCCTGCCCGAGCGTCCAGGTGAAACAGGTCTTGCCGTAGATCCGCTCGTCATCCATCGAGCAGATCACGGCCCCTTCGGCCACGTCGACCACCTCGTTGGGGATGCGGGCCTCGTCGAGGATGCGTGGGGTGGCGGTGAAGTACAGCCGGCGCTTCGCCGGGACCTGGGCGTCGTTGTGGATCGCGGCCCACGCTTTGCCCTCGGAACCGGCGGTGCGGTGGGCTTCGTCGATGACGACCAGGTCCCAGGCGGGCACGTCGAAGTCGCGGTGGGCCTGGACGATGCGCTCCAGCGAGGCGTAGGTGGCGTACACGGTGACGGGTTCGCCGGTCTTCTCCTTGGCGACCAGGTCGGCGATCCGCGCGGCCTGCGTGGTCACCTGGGCGTGGACGCGGCCGCCGGCCTCCGCGCTCTCCAACGCCTCCTCCCGCGAACACGCCGCCACCGCAAGGCCCCGGCGACCGCCCCGCAGCGACCAGGCCTCCGCGGTCTGCTCCAGCAGCTCGATCGTCGGCACCAGCACCAACACCCGCCCCCGCGCGGACAGGCGCCGCGCGCAGCCCGCCGCGATCAGCGTCTTGCCCGAACCGGTCGCCGCGACAACCGTCGCCCGGCCCCCGTCCTTCACCTCCCGCACTGAGGCCGCGACCGCGTCCTTCTGGAACCAGTGCAACGGCAACGGGTTGGCCTGCGCGGCGCCGAGCGGCTGCGCCGGGACCAGCAGCTCGGCCGGCACGTCCTGCTCGACGATGGCGGTGGTGGTCTCCACGGCGGTGATTCTCCTTCGTCTGCCGGATGGTACGGAAGGCGGGCGTGCGCGGGGTGAGGTCAGTCCGGGTAGGCGTAGAGGTTGAGGGCGTCGATCAGGCCCTCGACCAGGTCGCCGAACGGCGTGATCTCCCAGTCGGCGTCGAAGCAGTGCTCGGTCAGGAGTACATCCGCGAGCTCGTCGGTCAGCTCCTGGGCGTCCTCCTCTCTGGGCGGTGTGTCCGGGTCGAGGACCACGCCGCGCGCCTCTGCGGCGCGGCGCAGCACGGCGAGCTTCTCGTCGGAGCCGGTGAACCAGGCGGGGCGGTCGGGGGTGGTCACGGAGTCCTCTCAAGGAACTGGCGTCTTGCTGTACGGGCGGGTTGTCGGGCGGGCTAATCGGGCACCCAGCCCCTCACCTCCAGGTACTGGATGTCGGCGTCCTCGACGGCGCGGCCGGTCTCCACCAGCCAGGCCCGCATCGCCTCGGTGACGTCGCCGTGGTGCTCGGCGACGCGCCGGGACCACTCGGCCGCGTCGAAGCCACCGGTGCTGGCGGAGCCGTAGGTGCGCTCCTCGGTGCCGTCCGCGCGCGGGATGAACCCGCGACGCAGACCCGGCGAGTCCTCGGTGGAGCCGGCCGAGTACGTGAACTGGTCGGCCTTCATCCGCACCGTGAACGCCAGCCGGCCGCCGGCCTGGCCGGTCTCGTGGACGACCGGGGCCAGGTGGGAGGCGCCGGACTTGATGGCCTGCTTCCCGGCCCGGCCTGCCATCGACCCGCCGGCCTCACCGACCACGTCCTTGCCCCGCACCCGCGCCTTCTGGCCGGTCTTGGTCCGGCGCGGCTCGACGTTCGCCCGGGCGACGGCGCCGAGCGCCTCGGCGTCGCGTTCGCCGCCGCGCACCGCCCGCACCACCTGGCGCAGCGCGTTCACGAAGGCGGCGCCCTTGCCCTTGGTGAAGAACTGGGAGACGAGGGAGGCGTCGCGGCCGAGCATCTTGGCGATCTGGCGCTTGGTAAATCCCTGCTCGATCAGCTCCTGGGTCAGGCGCGCGGCCTCGTTCGGGTTCTGCGGGTCGGCCGGGCTCACTGGTCAGTCCCCTTCGCAGCGAGTTCGGCCCGGCCCTGGCCGCGCAGCTTCAGGTATTCCTCCTGGCTGGCCGGATGCGGCAGGGGGCCGGTGAGGTGGCCCTTGAGGAGGTAGTCGCCGGGCTCGCCCCGGTAGGGCCAGGGCTGACGCTCGGTCAGCGCGATGCCGTCCGTGCCGAAGTACACGACGGTGCCGGGCTTCGCGTGCAGGGCGCCTGCGTGGCCGATGACCTCCTTGCCCTGGCGGTACTTCATGTCCAGCAGCGCAGCCCGGGCGCCGGACCAGACGTAGGCGGCCCACTCGGGGTGGGCGTATGGGTCGCGGGAGAAGCCGGCCTGCCTCTGCCAGGTGACCACGTCGCTGTCCTGGCCGAGGATCTCGACGCCGGCGGGGAGTGCCTCGCCGACGGGTGTGGTGCCGGAGACCAGGCGCGGGCGCTGGGCGAAGCCGCCGAGGCCGAACAGCAGCACCGAGCGGACAGCGCGGGAGGCGAGGTAGGCGGCCTGCCGCTGGCGTTCGTCGCCGTGCATGCGGGAGAGGTTGGTCAGGTCGGCCCAGGCGGCCTTGAGTCGCTTGCCCCACTCGTCGAGCGGCTTGCCGTCCTCGAACAGCAGGCCGCCGAGGACCTCGACCTTCCACGGTGCGATGTGGTTGGACAGGGCGAGGTGCACCTCCGCACCGCCGGCCCAGGTGGTGAACGTCGTCCCCGGCTCGGCCGGGTAGATCCAGGCGCGGTCACCGGTGACGGGGGCGGGCAGCAGGCCGACGTGGTTCCACCCGGCCGGGACGGTCACGCGCACGTTCCAGTGCGAGCAGGACATCAACGCCTTGGTCTGCTCCGCCTCGGTCATCGCCGCGAACGCGGCCGCGGTGATCCGGCGCGGGGTGCCGACCGGGGACTTCCACAGGTGCTTGGCGTAGGCGAACGTGCGGTCGTACTCCACCAGCGCCGGGAGCTGCTCCGGCAGCCGCGGGGGCAGGATCAGCTCGGTCCGGCCCTGGCCGCCGGTCGCATGCAGCAGACCCCGCAGCTCCTCCGAGAGGACCGGGTAGCCGCCGGCCCACTTGCCGGTGGTCGGGATGGTGCGCGACCACAGGTCCCGGCCGGTCTGCGACGGCGATCCCATCAGGACCGCGTCGTCCCAGTGCCGGCGCAGCGCCTGCCACAGCAGCGTGAACGCCTGGCGGCAGGTGATGACGTCGGCGTCGTCCGGGTCGAACCACTCCCCCATGCTCCGGATCTCGGTGGTGCCGCTGTCCGGCGCGGCGACGGGGGCGTAGCGGCCGACGGGCTGGCGCTGGTGGACGAAGTGCCCGGCGAGCTTGTCGCGGCCCGCACCGACGGCGGTGGTCCACCGCTCGGACGGGGTGTTGAGCCACGCGGCGACGGCGTCCTTGAGGGTGCTGTAGCGCTCGGCGCCGTCGTGCCACGGAGCGCCGGCGGTGATGTAGACCCGCTCCGTGCCCGGGGCGGTCGCGAGGACGGCGTCCAGGATCTCCCCCGGGGTGCGGGTGCCGAGGTCCAGGCGCGCCACGCGGTCGCGGACCGCGAGGTCGCCGGTCGCGGCGTCCAGGAACACCGTGCTTCGGGCCTGCTGCGTGAAGTTCGGGCGCTTGGAGACCAGCCCGGTGGTCACGGCCTCGAAGCGGGCACCCGCCGCGCCCTCGGGGAGGGTGGGCAGCTCGCGCGGACCGACGGCAACGGCCGGACGATCCACCGCAGCGACCGGAGTTGCCGGGGCGACTGGCGCACCAACAGCGGGCCCGGCCGGGGCGGGCTGCTCGGCAGCGGCCCGGCCCTGCGGGGACGTGGCGGAGTCGGCCTGTACGCCGGGTTCTGTCTCCCCGGTAGCCGGCTCGGCGGCGGGGCGGGTCAGCGCCGGGGCAACCGCGACGGCAGGCTCGGCGACCGGCTCGGCCTCCGGGGCAAGGGCGGGTGCAGCGGCGACGGCCTGGTCCTCGGCCTTGGCGGCGCGGACGGTGGCCGGGGTCGGGTCCAGCAGCGGCGCGATCCGCACCACGTCCCCGACCGACAACCCGGAGGCCTTCGCGACCGCTGCGGCCTGGGCACCCTCGTACCCCGCCAGCCCGGCCACCCGGCGCGCACGCTGCTGGTTGAGCTTGTCCAGCTCCTTCTGCGCGGCCGCCACAGCCTTCTCGGCAGCCGTGATCTCGGTGCGCAGCCCGCGCAGAGAGGCGAGCTCGGCGGTGTACGACTTGCGGTCCATCAGGGCGTCACGCCCCTTCCCGCGTACCGGGCTCGGCCTCCAGCGGGCGGGCCCTGCGGGCAAGGGCGAGCCAGCCGTCCGGGCCCCGGGTGCCGTGGATGTCCGCCAGACCCGCGAGAAGGAAGGCGTACGCGCCGCGCCTCGGCGCCCTCGGCTGGGCGGCGCCGGCCTCCCACTTCGCGAACGTCTCCCGCCGGGTGTCCAGAGCCGCGGCCACCTCGACCTGGGTCAGGCCAGCGGCCTTGCGCAGCCGCTCCCTCTCGGCGGGTTCCGGCAGGTCACCGCCGTCCCGGGCCTTGGCCAGCAGCGCATCGACCGCCGCGTAGATCTCAGACATCACATACCTCCCAACCAATAAGCTAGCACAGAACACCTCATTGTGGGCAGCACACTTACTCGCACAAACATCTCATCAAGCGCCGCTTGAAGCGCTCACCCTTCCAATCGGCCTGTCAGTTGTCCTTTGACAGGCGATCTTGACCGTTTGCCAAGTGATCTTGACGGCCGCAGGTCGATCAGATGGGAGTGAAGCCGTATTCCTTTCGCAGAATTTGTCCCGTACAGGTCGGCCCCATGGTGGGCCTACACTGCGCCGAGGCCGAAGGGGGAATCGGACATGGATCGCCGGATCATCAGGTTGGTCGGACGACGCACGGCGCTTCGCTGCCTGGCTGTGGGCGTGGTCGCCTCGGTGGCTGCCGCCTGCGGGAAGGGCAGTGGCCCGACAAGCGTGAAGGACCAGGCGCTGCTGGCGTTCCTCCAGGGACGCTGGGAGTTCAAGGCCGAAAACGGCAAGGGCGGTGTCATCGACGTGCGGGCGGACGGCACCTGGCACATCACAGGCAGCAGCGGGGGCCCGGTACCACCCGGCAGCTGGAGCGTCGAGAAGGGTCGGTTCACCGCGACGGTGAGCCGCCAGCCGCCGCACACCATCGACGGAGTACCCGACCAGGCCGGTGACGCCCTCTCCAAGAACTACCAGCTGGCCGGCGGCCTGACCGACGGCCAGGACGCCGACTACCGCAACATGCAGGTCAGGCACGACAAAGGGACCGTGGTGCTGACGTTCCCCGACGTCAACACCACGGGCAGATCCGACGGCCCCCGGGGCCGGGTCATCACCTGCAGCCGCCTCGACAGCGGGGCACAGTAGGAGCAACCCACACACCGGATCCAGGGTTGTGAATCCGACGGTCAAGATCGCTTGGCAATCGGTCAAGATCGCCTGTCACAGGACATCAGCGCCGGGTGGGGCGGGGACGGTTACCAACAACGGCGGGAGGAAACGCCGCAACTGATGGGAAGGCGGCAGGGGGCCGTGGTCGGATTTCGATGCGGCGCCCGGTGCCGGCCTCGTGCACGACAAACCCCTGGCCCGCTGTCGGCGGGGACGAGCAGACTCGGCCCACGACGCCCGAACTGCGCACCGCCGCACTCCCATTGCCGCAGCGCACCCCTGCGCTGAACCCGATGGTGCTGCTCCAGCGGATGCCGCTTCCCGTCATCGACACCAACGCCCTGCTGGCCGACGCCTGCCACCTCGTGCAGAAGGGCCCGCCAGGCCGACAGGTACACCGCGCCGGCCCGCACGGGCCGCGCGAACCCCTCCATCGCCCCGCACGTACCGGACGAGATCGAGGAGCACCTCCCCAAGCTCGCGGCCCACTACGAGGTGCCTGTCCACCAGGTGCGCCGGCTGCTGGACGAGCAGATCCTGCCCTTCCCTGCGGCTGGTCGACCTGGAAATCCGCGACCACCTGGCCCCCCAGACCAAGCACCTCCTGCGCACCCACCCCCACCCCAAGGACAAACGCCACCGCGGTGACCCCGACGACGCGCCGACCATGGCGCTGGCCGAGTTCCCGGCCCCTGCGTGGTCATCACCCAGGACAGCGTGTTCTCCCGATTCGGCCTCGCGGTCATCGACAGCATCCCCGTCGCCGAGTCGCTGCCGCGCATGGCCGGCATGGAGGCCACGACCGCCGACGCCCCGGTGCTCATCGACATCGCGCTACGCCTGTTCGGCGCCGGCCTCCAGGAGCTGGCCGCCGTCGCGGCCAGCCACCCCGTCCTGTCGGCCGCCGCCGTGAGCGCCGTGCTGTGGTTCTGCCACAAGCGCGGATACCTACGCGGGCCCGACTGGCGACAGCGCCCCGCCCGCCTGCGCGCGCTCGGGCAGCCGCTGCTGGAGCAGGGCCGGGCCGCGCCGCTAGAGCACGCCAGTCTCAGCGACTCGCTCATCGTGGTGGAGGCGCCGGCCTTCCCGAACGGGGAGCAGCTGGCCGCCCGCTACCTCGCCCGGTGCGGAAGGCCTCTGACTCCGGGAGAGCTTCGGGACGCACTCGCCCGCGACGGCCACCAGATCCCGGCCGCCCGACTCAAGCGGGAGATGAGCGCGCACCGCGCCTTCGTCCGCAGTCCCGGAGACCTGTGGACCGTAGGGCGCCCAGCGGCCGGATAGCCGGACCCGGCCAACCGGTCAGGCGCTGTGGCCCACCCGGTCCCAGCGAAGAGGATCCCGGCCCCGGGCTCATAGCGTGCCCGCCCAAACGACGCCTCCGGGCGCCGGTGGGCACGGCCGGGCGGCCGGGCTGTGTACGCGCCCGGCCACGCGAAGCGGCGACGCCTCGGTGCCCGAAGCCGTGGGGGTGTACGGGCCGGGCGGTGTGGAGCGGCGCAGCCGTGCGCCCTGGTCCGGGCGCTCAGCGGGGGTCACCGTCCCGCCGCTACGCGGACGCGGCTTCCGCATGTTCCGGTAGCGGCTCTTCTCGCTCGCGCCGACCGTCGAGCGGCGGAGCGCCGGACGAGCCGGCGCCTCCTACCAGCGCGGGCTACATCGTGATGGCCGATCCGGAGGGAACCGAGTTCTGCTGGGGCTGAAGGACGGGGAACTTCACGCCGGTGAGGTCTTCGGAGACGGCCCACAGCCGCTGCTGGACGGCCACCTCGTACGACTGCGGGCTGGAGGTGACCAGTCGGGGGTGGCCCTTGATCTCGTTGCGCCCGCCGGGACCGTAGTACTGGCCGCCGAGCGCGCCGGGGTCGGTGGCGGCGCGCAGGGTGGGCAGGGCGCCCATGGCCGGCGTCTGGGTGATCAGCGGCGCGAGCCAGGTGACGGGCAGGCGGAGCGCGGCGGGGGTGTGGCGGATGAGGTCGGTGTTGGACACGCCGGGATGGGCGGCGACCGCGATGGTGGTGCCGTGCGCGGCGAGCCGGCGCTGCAGCTCGTAGGTGAACATCAGGTTGGCCAGCTTGGACTGACCGTAGGCGGCGGCCCGGCTGTAGGACCGCTCCCAGTGCGGGTCGTCGAAGTGGATCGCGGCCCGGATGCGGTGGCCGGTGCTGCTGACCGTCACCACGCGTGAGCCGGGCACCGGCAGCATCAGGTCAAGCAGCAGCCCGGTGAGCGCGAAGTGGCCGAGGTGGTTGGTGCCGAACTGCATCTCGAAACCGTCGGCGGTGGTCTGCTTCGGGGTGTACATCACGCCGGCGTTGTTGATCAGCAGGTCGATCCGGTTGAGCCGGGAGTGCAGCGCCGCCGCCGCGGTCCGCACGGAGTCGAGCGAGGTCAGGTCCAGCGCTTGCACGGTCACGTCGCCGGTCATGCGGGCCGCGGCCTGTATGCCCTTTTCGACGTTGCGCACGGCGAGCACCACGGACGTCCCGTGCTCGGCGAGCGCCTTGGCGGTCTCGTACCCCAGTCCGGTGTTGGCCCCGGTCACCACGGCCACCCGCCCGCGCTGGTCCGGAATGTTCGCTGTCGTCCACGTCTCGCCCATGCCAGGCTCCCAGCCAGATAACGTACCGAAGGTATCTTGTGTCGTCGACATTAAAGTACCCTCGGTATGTTGTCAACGTACCGAAGGTACCTAATCTAGACTGGCGATCGTGACTTTCCAGCGGGCGCGAACCGAAGAACAGCGGGAGATCCGCCGACGGGCGATCCTCGACACGGCGTCGGCGATGCTCGACGAGATGCCTGTGGCCGCGGTCACCCTGAACGAGCTCAGCCGCCGGGTAGGCCTGGCGAAGCCGAACGTGCTGCGCTACTTCGAATCTCGCGAGGCGGTGCTCCTGGAGCTGCTCGACCGCTACCTGCGGGAGTGGCTGACGGAACTGGCAGGGGAATTGGCCGCCGGCATCGACGAAGATCTCCCCATGCCCGAGCGAGCGGCAGCGGTGGCCGAGATCCTCAGCCGCTCGCTGTCCGGCAAAATGGTGCTGTGCGAACTCTTCGGCGCACAGGGCAGCGTCCTGGAGCACAACGTCTCCGTCGAGGTCGTGGCACGCTACAAGCGCGCCTCCCTGGACCACCTGACAACCATGACCGCCCTGATCCGGAAGTACCTGCCGGAGCTGGGCGAGAACGCGACACTGTTCAGCCTGCAGACCATGGTCATGGCCGGCGCGCTGACGGCATACAGCACGCCCCCGCCCAGCCTGCAGGCGGCCTACGAGGCCGAGCCCGAGCTGGCCCGCTTCCGCTTGGATCTGAAGGACTATTTGAAGCAGGCCTTGACCGCGACCCTCCTGGGCGTGCTACCCCGCCGCTGACCAGCGTCGCACTGAACAGGCCGAAGCCTCCGTGCCTCTTGGGCTGAACCGGTTCGACTTCTCTGCCGCTCCGTTGTGAGCCATCAGAGAGGATGGGCGGCACGAACCGCTGCGGCGACGATCCCGCCGACCAGCTCGGCCGGCAGCGGGGCACACCCGGCATCCTGGTGGACCAGGTCAGTGCTGTCCCACGCGTGGGACACCCCGAGCGCGGCCCGAAAGGTGCCCTCGATCGCCTCCGCGGCGGCCGCCAGGTCGAGCAGCCAGTACGCCATCGATCGGCCGATCCCGAACTCGGCGAGCGCGTACACCGACCACGACGAGTGCCCGAGGCCAGTCCACACGCGGACCTGGTGGGCGGCGCGAACCCGGCGGGCGAGGACCAGGACGGCGACGCGGACGTCCTCGATCACGGTGCGCAGCTGCCAGGTCAGTTCCCGGGCGCGCGCCGCGTCGACCGGGCCAGCCTGCCCCTGGTCCTCGTCCATGTCCGGCTCATTCCCACGGTCGGCAGGAGGAACGCGTCGGCCGGGGCAAGCGGAAGAGACTACCGACATCGAGACCCCTGCCCCCCTCACCGTAGCCGCAGAAGCGGAGCCGAAGCAGCCTGACACTCCTCGACCGCGGACTGTCTGACCGTCATGCCTGCAAGCCACCACTACCTACGGTCACCGCCTGGCCGAACTCCCGAACCCGCGCTCCCAAACTCCCGCGCTCCCGAGCCGCAAACCGATCTGCTCCACCAAGCCCCCGAACAGGGCCTACCTCTCGGCCGCTCGCAAACTAGCCCGCTCCGTCACAGCATGAACAGCTCCAGCCCGTGCCACCGCGCCCGGGAGAACACCACCCACCTCCGGTCCGGCAGATCCGCGCCCAGGCCCTCCAGCGCGATCCGCACGCCAGGTCCAGCCACCTCGAGGAGTACTTGCCGCCGATCAGCTCCCGCAGTCTGTCCGGCGTCTTCGGCAGCTCCTCCCTGGAGTTCCAGTGCGAGGCCAGGAACTCCCTGGCCGTCAACGGCCGGGACAACAGCACCGGCACGTTCCACGAAGTCGCGGCACTCCCACCGACAGCCCGAATACCGCGTACTCGGAATGACGCTCCCCGCCAGTCGGGGCCGACACCTGGACCACCGCCAAGCACCGCTCATTCGCCAACGACCTCACCCACTCCCAGCTGATCGCGGTCTCCGCCGCCTCCAACCGCGGCAAGGGCGACAAGTCGCCGGACGCCTGGCGGCCGCCGGCCACCTCCCACTGGTGCACCTACTCCCGTGCGTGGACCGACACCAAGCACATCTACGGCCTCAGCATCACCGACGCCGAGAAGGCCACCCTCAACCGGATGCTCGACACCTGCCCGCAGTAGCCGCCCCCTCCGGGCCGCCCGGTCCGGCCGCCGCCCCGTGCCTCGGGGCGGCGCCAGCGTCGTTCCCCCGGCCAGGTCGACGAAGGGTTGACCAGCGCCCCGGAGGGTGTACCGCCCGCCCACCGTGTCGACCCGCTCTCGGGCGCAGGGCGGATCCGTGAAACCGCTTCCGGTACCTTGACCCCTTCTCCCGCCCCTACCGTCCGGCGTCACGGGCACTCAGGCCCGCCCCGCGGTGCCCCGGGCCGCTGGAACCCGGGTCCGCGCTACAAGCCGACGACGGAGATGGAGAGCGACGTGCTGGACACGGCGGAACAGCCGCCGGGGTCGGCGATAGGCGGCTGGCCGGTTCTCAGGTGAAGGCCCACCACTGGTCGTCGCCGGGGTCCGGGTGGCAGGGGTAGACGCCCAGGCGCAGGCCCGGGGTGGGGTCGGCGTGACCGGGGACGTCCAGGCACATCGGCGTGGCGGTGCCGTCCGACTTGACGTTGACGAGCATGAAGCCGTTGGTGTCGTTCCACTGCAGGCGCCACAGGTGGTTGTCGGCGGCGGTGAGGTCGCAGGGGTAGAGACCGACCTGCGCGTTCGTGGGGGCTCCGTGTTCGGGCGGGTCCACGCACAGGGTGGAGCCGGCCGGGCGCAGCGCGAACCCGCTCGCACCTCCGGCGGCGGGCACGAGGTCGAAGTACTGCAGGTGCTCTCCGCTCGCGCCGCACCGCTCCTGGACCACCGGGTGGCCCATGTTCGGGACGCCGCTCGTCGGCACGTCCACGCACAGGCCCGTCGCCACGTTGCGCAGTGAGCGGCGGGGCGGTCCGTCGGGCGCCGCTGGGGAGGGCGCGGGCGCCGCCGGAACCGGGGCAGGCGCGGGCGGTGGCGGTGTGGCGGCCGGCTGGGTGGGGGTGGCGGCCGGGCGGGAGGGAGCGGTGCCGGGGGCCGCGGGAGCGCCGGCCGGGGCCGGGGGCAACGTAGCAGGGGTGGAGGCGGCCGGCGCCGGCGGCTCGGGTGCCGGGCTGGAGGCCGGCTGCTCCGGAGTGCTGCCGGTGGCCGGGGAATCGGGCGGCACGTCCGCGGGCTGGCCTCCCACGCTGTCAGCGGTGCTGGGCGCCGACGGTGCGGCAGCAGGCTGGCCGCCGGGGCGCTGGGCCTGATTGGCGAGGACGACCACGGCGAGCAGGACGCCCAGCAGAGCCCACTGGACCGGGGTCCGCCAGCGGCTCCACCACGATCCGATGCCGGCGCTTCGCTCGGCGCCGGTTCGCTTGCGGGCGGTGGCGGGAGCCGGAGCCGGGGGCCCACCGGCAGGGAGGGAGGCGGCGGCCACGAGGTCGGTACCGACGGACCGCGGTGCCGGGGGCTCGGCGGGCTCGCAAGCTCCAACGCCTTGCGGCCCGGGCGGGACGGAGCTGGGAAGCGCAGCGGCCGAACTCCCCGGGTCGGGCGCGGCACCGGGGGCCGATGGGGTGTCCGTGCTGGTGGGGGGATTGTCCGCCGGTTGTCCGGCATCGCCCGCCTCGGTCGGTGCCGCTCGGTGGGCCGAAGTGTCGGCGGGGTCGGCGGGGTCGGCGGGCACCGGGGCGGGCGCAGCGGAACGGGGCTGGGCGGAGACGGCGGCGGCGTGCAGACGCCGGGCGTTGTCCATCGCAAGCTGCCGGGCGCGCGGGTCGTGGGCGAAGCGGTGCTCGACCACTTTGCTGAGCCGGTCCCACGGGATGATCTTCTGACCGGAGCGGTACTCGCTCCACGAACTCCTGGCCAGGCTGTAGCGCCTCTCCAGGTCTCTGACCGTGCTCTCGGCGGTCAGCTCCCGCAGGAACTGCGCGAGCGCGTTGGCCTGCTCGGTGCGCCCCCGCAGCGGACCCGGCGGACGGCCGGCCTTCCCCATCTCTCCCCCTCGGATATCCGGCATGTTCGCCGGTGTTCGCAACCTGCGGCGCGCTGACCTGCGGCCCGGCCGACACGGCCCGACGGACAATCAGACCAGGTTCCACCGTGGTGTTCCACCGCTTCCGGCAAGCCCGGCAAGCGGGTCCACCGACGACGGACGGGACCACACACGATGAACCGACCACGGCGCGCCGCCGCTCTCGCCGCCCTGGCACTCGCCACCGGCCTGACCGTGCTGCCCGCCCAGGCGGACAGCAGTCCCAAGCTCCAGCGGCCCACCACTACCGGCGCCCTCGGCCAGGGCGCCGCCACCGGCGCCCCGGTCACCCGCGACCAGGTCATCGCCCGTGCCCGGCACTGGGTCGAGCAGCGGGTGAGCTACAGCCAGAAGCAGTGGTGGAGCGACAGCGCGACCGGTGGGCCGTACCGGCAGGACTGCTCCGGCTTCGTCTCCATGGCCTGGCAGCTGGCGGACAGCCTCGACACCACCGGCCTGCTCTCCGTCGCCGACAGGATCACCTGGGAGCAGCTGAAGCCCGGCGACGCGCTCGACACCCCTGACGGTGGCGGACACGTCATCCTGTTCGCCGGCTGGACCGGCAGGGCGCAGGGCGAGTTCCGGTACTACTCCGAGAGCGGGGGCGACAGGCCGGCCTCGGTGGCGACCGTCAACCGCGCAGCCGCCGAGATCGCGCGACACCCCACCGCCACGTACGTCCCCCTCCGATACCGGAAGATCAACGACGTCCCGGCTTCCCCGCCGCCCGCACCGGCACCGTCTGTGCCGCCGAACGCACCGCCCCAGACACCGCCGCCCGCTCCGCAGACTCCCAACCCGGCCACACCGTCCTCCGCTGCGCCGACTCCCAAGCCGGCCACGCCAACCGCGTCCGCCCCGCCGCCCAAGCCCTCTTCCCCCACTGCCGCGGCGCCCAGCAGCGCACCCTCCTCCCCGCCTCCGACCGGGCCCGCCAAGGTCCCGGCCGCGTCTGCCGCCCCGCCGCGCCGGGTCCTGCGGAACGTGGCGACAGGCCTGTGCTTGGACGTGCCGACGGGCGGCGTCCCGAACATGGGGCACCCGGTGGTCCAGGACCGGTGCGGCGCGGACGGAGAGCACCAGCAGCAGTTCGACCTCGTGCCCGCCGCCGGCGGCGGGCACGGGTTCGCCCTCCGCCCCGCCGGATCGGGACTGTGCGTGGACCCGCCCAACCACGGGGCACCGGCCAACTCGCAGGTCGGCCTCTACCCCTGCGACTACAGCAGCGCCGACAACCACCTGTGGCTCCAGCGCTGGAACGGCGACCACACCGCGTTCCTGCTCGTCAACGCCAAGTCCGACGGCACACCCGCGCCGATGTGCCTGGACGTCCCCGGCCACGCCGACCCCACCGAGGGCCTGCGCCTGGGCGTCTACCCCTGCCACCCGGAGCCCGGCGACGACCACTGGTGGACCCTCACCTGACCTGCCGTCGACACGCCTCCACCGCAGCCTCGCGGCTGATCCGTCCTGCCCGGAACCCACTCACCGATGGGAGCACGACATGACCCACCCCGACCCAGACTTCACGACCGGTACCGCCAGCCCCCGGCCCCGCCCGGGGCGGGGCAGGGCCGTGCGCCTGCTGCGGATGATCGCGCTGATCGTCGCCGCCGTCCTCGCCATCAGCGTGAGCGCCAACGCCGTCACCCGCGGCAAGCCCGCCCAGAAGAATTCGGTCGCAACTGTGACGATGGCCAAGGTCGTCGCGAGCGGCGAGTGGCTTTGTTCACGTGAAGTAGCAGCGATTGGTCAGCGCTTTGGGCAGCAGTTGGCGATCTTGAGTGCCGCGGATGTTCACCAGATATGACGTCACCTGGAGGCGATGGGCCTCTGCGAGGCTCGGCGATCTTCCCCGGCCTGCCCGTCGCCTGATGTTGTTGGATCTTGAATGGGTCTGGCGAGGGTGGGAGCGGAGAGCGGGTTGTCAGGGTGGGCGCATAGGATCGCGGCTCGTTCGAAGCCGGTGCTTGTTGCAGGGAGACATCCGTCGTGAGTTTTGATCTTGGGGTGTGGTCGGAGGAGGCTCGCCCTTCACGTGCCGCAGCGGCGGAGACGCTTCGGCGTCTGTGCGCGGGCGAGTCTGCGGTGGTCCGACCCGCTGCGGCGGTGCGGGGTTTCCATGCGGCGCTGGTTGCCGAGTTCCCCGAGGCCGGGGACGCGGCGGACGAGTCGTCGCCGTGGTCGGCGGGCCTGGATGCCGGTGACGGCTATGTGCTGATGCCGATGCAGTGGGGCCGGGCGGCGGAGGTGGCGCCCCGCGTCATCGAACTGGCCGGCCAGCATGGGCTCGTCTGCTTCGACCCGCAGGCCGGCGTTGTGCATGTTCCACCCGCTCTGCGAACCGCGGGTGCGCTGGAGCTTCAGTCGTGTGTCGGCCTGCCGGTCAGCGACCCGGATTTGGAGACCGTGGAGCGGGCAGTGCGGCGCGTGTCGGCAGAGAACTGGTTTGTGATCCTCGAAGGTCAGTCAGGTCGGTTTGTCCAGGTCGGGACCGGTGCTCGGGCGGGGGCTGCGGCGGGCGGGTATGCCGTTGAGCATCGCGACGGCTCGCCTGAGCGGCACTACCGCTGCGTGCTCCAGGACCGTGAGCAGGTCGTGTCCGTGTTCACGGACTTCGCACGGGATCCAGCGAGCCGGCCGACTGGGGTCGCGTGGGAGAAGCTGGCGCTGTGAGTGCCGGGCTGGTGGCCCCCGGCTGGGTGAACAGACCACCAGCCGGTGCGCGGCTGAACGGTCGACGGCTCTCCGCCCGAAGGCGGGGAGGCGTCGGACAGGAGCCCGCGGCGGTCAGCCGGCCTTGGCGGGCACTTCGGTGCGCGCCCGGGTCGAGGCGAGTCGGTAGGAGTCGGTGCCGGTCTCGATGATGGTGCCGTTGAAGGTGAGGCGGTCGACAATGGCCGCGCAGAGGCGGGGATCGGTGAAGGTCTTCGTCCAGCCGCCGAAGGACTCGTTGGAGGCGATGGCGACGCTGTTCTTCTCCTCGCGTTCCGTGAGGACCTGGAAGAGCAGTTCGGCGCCGTGGCGGTCGAGTTCCATGTAGCCGAGCTCGTCGATGCAGAGCAGGTCGACGCGGCCGTAGCGGGCGATCGTCTTGTTCAGCTGCTTCTCGTCGGCGGCTTCCACCAGCTCGTTCACCAGCTTGGTGGCCAGCGTGTAGCGGACCCGGTAGCCCTGCATGGCGGCCTCGGTGCCCAGGGCGATGAGCATGTGGGACTTGCCGGTGCCGGAGTCGCCGATCAGGCAGAGCGGCTGGCTCTTCTTGATCCACTCGCAGCTGGCGAGGGTGTTGATCACGGCGGGGTCGATGTTGGGGTTGGCGTCGAAGTCGAAAGTCCGCAGCGACTTGTCCCGGGGGAACCCGGCGGCCTTGATCCGCCGCTCCGAGCGGCGGCGGGCCCGGTCGTCGCACTCGGCCATCAGCAGCTCGGCCAGGAAGCCGCGGTAGGTCATCTGGTCCTTGACCGCCCGGTCGGCGATCTCGGCGAACTCGTTGCGGATCGACGGCAGCCGCAGCAGCCGACACGCGGTGTCGATGGCCGTGGTCGCGGCCTGCTCGGTCAGGTTCCGCTGGCGGGGCAGCATGGCGGTCATGGCGCTTCTCCCTCTCGCAGGTCACCGCAGCCGACGCGGCGGTGTCGGAGCAACTGGTCGTAGTGAGTCACCGAAGGCAGCGGCCTGGTGTCCGGCGGAAGGTGGTTGAGCTTCCACTCATGCAGGAATGTCACGGTCGCCGATCCCGGCCCGCCGGCCGGCCTCGGTGCGGGGACAACCGCAGCAGGTTCGTCCTCGGTCTGGGCGGCCTTGCGGGCCTCGAGCGCGACCGCGTCCGCGGTCAGGGCCCCGGCCCGCAGGGCGGTGGCCAGGCCCGCGACGATGTGCTCGTGCGCGAGGTGACGGCCCAGCAGCAACACCTCGATCAGCGCCCGGGTGCCCTCGGCGTCGCCGTGGGCCCTGACCGCCGCGGCCCACCAGGCGTCGTGGACCGGGGTGAACTTCCCGGCGGAGCGGGCCTGGTCGAGCGCGGTCGCGCCCGGGAAGGCACCCGGCTTGCGGACCAGTGCCTCCAGGTAGTGGTCCAGCTCCAGTCGGCAGCCGCCCTTGGCGATCAGCCGCTCGTGCCGGGCAACCTCCACGTTCCTGTCGTAGACCACCAGGTGGGAGGCGTGCAGCAGCACCCGGACGCGCTTGCCGATCAGGCGGACCGGCACCGAGTAGCGGTTGGTGCGAACAGCGATCTGCCCGTAGCGGTCGACGCGCGGGGTGAACACCCGCCCGGTCTCGAACGGGTCCTCGGGCAGCGGCAGCAGCAGGGGGCGCTCGTCCTCGAAGTACTCATCGACCGTCCGGGGCCTGGAGCCGATCCGGCGCCGCCCGTCGTGCCGGTCCCACTGCTCGACCAGCTCGTTCAGCTCCGCCAGCGACTCGACCTCCGGAACCGGCACGAAGTGGTTGCGGCGGAAGTAGCCGATCTGACCCTCGACGCCGCCCTTCTCGTGGGCGCCCTCGATGCCGGGCCGGCAGTAGAAGCTTTCGATCCCGAAGTGCGACTTGAAGGCGATCCACCGGTCGGCCTCCACCCGGGCGCGGCTCAGGCCCAGCACCCGGGCGACGGCGGCCTTCAGGTTGTCGTAGCGGACCTTGCTCCGCGGGACGCCGCCCAGCGTTCGCAGGGCGTGGACGTGGCCCTCGAAGAACGCCTCCTGCCCGCAGGACGCGAAGACGCGGTGGACGGCCTTGCCCGAGTAGGACAGCCGGAAGGAGAACAGGTAGCAGGTCACCAGCTCGCCGGCGAGCTTCACGGTCACGTCGCCGAAGTCGACCTCGGCCTCCATTCCGGGCCGGTGCGTCTGCGGGACGAACGCCTCGATCGGGGCCTTGCCCGATTCCACCAGGATCTGCGGCTTGCGGTCGGCGACGTAGCGGCGGACCTGCTGGTAGGAGACCTCGGCGCCGTGCTCTTCGACCAGGCGGTGGAAGATCCGGGTGGTGGTGTGCCGCTGCTTGCGCGGCGCGTCCAGGTCGGCCCGCAGGATCCCGTCGACCACCGCCTTGTACGGGTCCAGCGCGGTTGCTCGGGGCGGGAGCTTCTTCCGCGGCTCCGGCCAGACCGAGTCCACGGCCTTCCTGATCGTCCGCCACGACACGTTGTACTTGCGCGCGATCTCTCGCAGCTTCATGCCGCCGCGGTGGTCTCGCCGGATCGCGGCGTACAGCTCGACCTTCGACATCTGCGGCATGAGCAGGGCCTTTCACCAGGAGCCCTCCCGATGCTGACCTGGCAAGTACCCCGGTGACGTCGAAACTCGTGAACATCACCCGTCCGTGGTTCGGGGTGACTCCCAAACTCGTGAACAACTGACTTCACAACTCGTGATTAGAGCCAGGCCGCGCAGTGCCTTGACGGCGCGGCAGGCGAGGAAGACCACGCCACCGACGAACTGAAGAGTGGCGGGCATCGGCTGGCCCAGGACGGCCAGGAGCGCGGCCAGGGTGAGGATGACGACGATGATGACGACCTCGCCGGTGGTCAGGCTCTTCGGCCTGCCGGGCAGCGGGCCAGTGCCGTAGTCAGGGGTGGCGGGACACGTTGACACTGATTCGTCCACTTCTTGAAGGCACGATCGTGATCGGCTCGGGTCCAGGGCTGGTGCGGGTGCGCGCCCACGAAAGGCGCGCACCCTGGCATCCGGACGGACTCCCTGCTGGATGAAGGGAGAACGTCGGTTGCGGGCTCCACACTTGACTGCCCGACAAGGGATTCCGGCCCCCTTCGCGTCGAGCGGGACGATCTAATCACCTGTAATGCCGTAACTACAATCCGCTCCCGACCCGTCAAGAGGTTTGATGCAGAAACGTCCATGCGACACACACTCCGTTCGAGTGAATCAACACTCGAACGCGGGTAGCCGCCCTGCGGATGTTCAGCTCGACGGGTCAAACCTCCCGGATTCGTGCAATCTCGTCCATGCCACGGTTGCCCTGAGTTGCCGCTGGTGACAATCTCTCCACAACGCTGATTCCAGTTCTTCCAGGGCTGGATCTTCCCTGGCGTCGTGGGCTCCACCATGGAACAGGGACCGGGCCCGTGTATTCCGGCGCGAGCCCATGAGGGTGGCGCACCCGTACCGGGTGCAGCCACCCTCCACCACGTCGTCCTGGCTGAACGCGCTCACTACGGGGTGCCGCAGCGATTCCAGACGGCCCCTGTGTAGCTAGCACGCGGCAGCTCCTGTACGAGCGGGCTCACGGAGTCGACCAACGACAGTGGCGGCCGGCGGGCTGCCCGCCGCGATCGCGGCCCCGCCGGTTCGAGCGCGACGTCCTGGAGCCGGACCTGATCCGCCGGGCGCTGCTCGATCTCGCCAGTGAGCTCGGCGCCCGGCTGCGCGCCTCCCGGCAGAACGGCCGCCAGGTCGAGCTCCAGGTCACGTACGCCGACCGCTCCCACACTGTCCGCCGGCGCACCCTGCGCGAGCCGACCCAGCACACCCTCGACGCGCAGGCCACGCTGTACGGGCTGTTTGCCGCGCTCGCCTCCAGCGGGCGCGGGTGTGGGTGGTGACCACGCGGGTCACCGAACTCTCCCCCGCGGTCGCGGGCTGGACGCAGCTCATCCTCGACCCGCAGAGATCGCGCCGCTGCCAGCGTGTCCCAGAAGGCGGGCTGGCGGTGGCGGCCGCCGTCGCCCGGGAACAAGGGCGGCCTGGGCTACCCGTCGGCGGGTTCATCGTCGGTCAGGGCCAGGGCGCGCACTGGTGAAGTGCCGCCTCTCGTCTGAGGACCGCCTGCCCGGGCGCCGCGGTGACGCGGTCAGCGGCGGGGTTCCTGGAGGTGCCGGCGGTCAGACCGAGCGGAGCCTGACCGGGAAGCAGGCCCGGCAGTCAGGGTTGGGGAACACCTCGCCCACGAACATGTCGCGGTTCGCGAAGTAGACCTCGTCCC
This sequence comes from Kitasatospora sp. NPDC127111, assembly GCF_042677465.1. Taxonomy (NCBI): domain Bacteria; kingdom Bacillati; phylum Actinomycetota; class Actinomycetes; order Kitasatosporales; family Streptomycetaceae; genus Kitasatospora; species Kitasatospora sp. NPDC127111. The sequence continues at coordinate 7,067 of NZ_JBHXTG010000096.1, read as the reverse complement.
ACAAGGGTGCGGAGTACTCCAGGAAGCGGACCGGCTCGGGCGCGGACAGACCCCCGTCGGCCAGGAGGGGGTAGGGGAAGCGGTGCCTGGCCGCCAGGGGCCGCGGATCGCACCCGCCGTCCACAGCGACCGCAGGGTTGAGCCAGATCTTCGTCAGGCCGTCAGCGAAGCCCTCGGTGTGCAGGAACCGGCGCCCGTCGGCGAGCCAGCGGAGTTCATCGACCAGCAGGTTCAGCGGACGCTCCAGTTCCTCTGCGGCGGAGGCGACTTCGAGGCGAACAGCGCCGTCACCGTCGAGTAGCCCTGCGAGGAAGCTCAGGGTGTTCATTGGGTGGAAGTCGGTGCGGCGGGAGCGGAACTGCCGGCCGCCGGCGGTTCGCTCGGCGCGGATCTGGCGCTGGTAGGCGTGATGGGCGGCGAGCATCCCGGGGCCATTGATGGTGGCAGGGCCGCACTGGCAGGTGGGGGTCACGGCGACCAGTGTGCCCGGTGCACACCGACGACAGCCGCGAGCGCGCCGGTGCAGGATGCAACTCGGGACGCCGGAGATCCTGTTCGCCAGCGGACAGACGGTGTTCGGGCAGCGGACCGAGGGCCTTGCTCCGCGTACTCAGGACATGGGGCGCGATGCGCTGAGGCCCGGCATCGGCACCGGCATCGGGTGGCCGTCCCACTTCGTCATCCCGACACTGGGCTGCCAGCTCAACTTGCGGATCCCGACCGTCTCCAGGATGGCCGGGGCGCCGGCATCGACCTGGCGGGGCTTGTGGAACAGCGCGTTGTACTCGACGCCGCCGACCCGATTGCGGCAGTACTGACCCGCCTCGACCCGGCATTTGCGGCAACCAGTCTCGACGCAGGCAAAGTAGGCACGGGCCCTGGCAGCGGTGGTGTCGTCCATGCCCGAGATGATGGCGGGCCCAGCCGGCCGCTGGACCGCTTTCACGGGAAACCGCCTCTTCGGGGGATCGAATGTGCTGCGTGTCGGCTCCGGCCCGGGGCCGGTACGCCCGGCCGGCGCGCGAGCTGATTCCCCCACCACGACGCGCGGTGACGGCACAATGCCAAGTGCCGCTGTCGAGTCCCCTATGGAGTGTGCTGTGCCGGTCACATCGCCTGAACACCGATCCGATGCGCCCGCGGTGCCCTCACCGGCCGACGCGGCACAGGCGAGCCGGTGGACGTCGATGCCGGAGAAGGTTTTCTCGACTGCGCTGCAGAAGAGCGTGCAGCTCAGGCGGCAGGATCCCGAGCTCGTGGACGAGGCGGTACGCCGTGCCGAGGCCGGGTGCGTGCCGGTCCGCGACGCGCAGACGCTGCTCCTAAGAGCGGACGATCCGTGCTGGCGGCCGGCCCGCGAAGCGGTGCTGCGCTGGCTCGCCGGCCGGCCCGAGTTCGCGTCCGCGGTCCTGGCCACCCACGCCCAGGTGACGGGGCTGCCCAAGGTGAGCGTCGTCGAGGAGCACGTCGAAGGGCAGGGCTTCTCCTGCCGGGCCGCGATCGACCTGCCCGACGGCACGGTGGAAGGCCCGCGCCGATACGCCTCCGCGAAGAAGTCCGCGCGCGAGCAGGCGCTGCTGGGGCTGCTCGGCCGACTCGCCGGCCTGGATGTACCCGACCCGCAACCCCTCGTCCGCACCGCCGCGGCGCACCGCGACACCCCGGCCCCGTCTGTCCCCGCGGCGCAGTCACCGTGGGAGGACCTGGGCCGTGACCGCTTCTCGGCAACGCTGAGCGGGCTGGCGCGCCACAACGCGCCCGCGCCCGGCCTGATGGCCGAGCTGGAGAACCGCAAGGTCACCGCGCGGCTGTCCCCGAAGGACTGGCTGACGGTGCTCACCCTCACCCCGGGCGGCGGGCCCTGGGACGCAGCACGGGATCTGGCGCTGCGCGCGGCCCGGGACGAGCCGGGCCTGGCCGCCGGCATCGTCAACCTGCTGCAGCAGCTGCTCTTGCCCTCCGCTCCCCTTCGCCTGGTTCGCGAAGTAGGCGAGGATCAGCAGAGCTGCGGCGAGCAGGCCCCCGGCGCCGCCGACACCGCCGGGTAGGTCGCTGAGAAATCCAGGCAGTTGAAGATCCTTCACCCGTCCCCCTTCGTGCTGGTGAGTCCGTCCCTGGCAGGACGCACAAGGCGATCTTCGCTCACGGGCGGTCCGGTCGAGCAGTCGTTTCCTCAGCACAACGCGCGCCCCACCTCCTGAGAGGCGGGCGCGCGTTGGGTGGGTCCTCGACTGCCGTCTCAGAGCCCGTTCAGCAGTTGGGCGATGTCAGCGGCGGAGAGCCGATCTGCGATCCGTTCAGCGAGAGCCTCCATTTGCGGCCACCGCTCCAACGCCTCGCGGGCGCGTTGCTGCTGTGTAAGGGTGGCGGCGGTCGCCGTGCCTGGCCGCCACCGCCACCCCCCTGCGGTCAGGGCGTCGGCCAGTTGTGCAGGGCCAGACCGCCCCGGGCGGTCAGCGCGCCCCTGATCCCCTCCGCGGGGTAGGGGATCAGGTCCTCGGGCAGCTCGTGCTCGGCGAACCAGCGCAGGTCCAGGCACTTAGCCGGTTCCCGGTTCACGGGCTCGCCCTCCCACATGGTGGCGACGAAGAACAGGCCGAGGCGCTGCACGGTCGGGCTCTGGTAGTGGCTGACGGTGTAGGCGAGCTGGAGGTGGTCCGGGTCGACGATGAGTCCGGTCTCCTCCTCCAGCTCGCGTGCAGCTCCGACCGCCGGCAGCTCGCCCGGTTCGAGTTTGCCGCTGGGGGCGTGCCACTGGCCGTAGCCGTAGGGTCCGCCGCGCTGGGACAGCAGGATCTTGCCGTCTTCGGTGCGCACGATCACGTGCGTGTCCACGACCGGCGGCGCGATGGCTGGCGTTGTCGCGGTCTTGGAGTCGGTGGTGCTGGTGGTCATGGTCTCTCTAACTGCCGTACGGGGTTTTGGTGTTGATCGTTCGGATGGGGACCGCTTCCAGCATGGACTGTGCGATCTCCTCCGGGGTCAGGTGGGTGGTGTCCACGGTGTGGAGCCGGTAGCCGAGTTCGGCCAGCACCGGAGCCGCCTCGTTGTAGAGCTGGAGCTCACGGGCGGTGGCGGCGGCGTCCAGCTCGAAGCGGTGTCGGGTGCCGCGGTGGGCGAGGCGGCGCTGCACGGTGTCGACGTCCGCGGTGAGGATCACGGAGAGGTCGGGTACGTCCGCGTCGGTGTTGATGGAGAGCAGGAAGTCGAGGTCGACGCCGTCGGCGCGCTGCAGGACCAGCGTGGAGGGCAGGTAGCGGTCACAGAGCACGATGTCGCCGACCGTACGGCGCGGGCGGATCTCGGTGTCGAGCTGGTGGAGGCGGTCGGCGGCGACGGCCAGGGCCAGGGCGCGGCCGTGCATCGTCGCGGCCGCCTCGCGCACGGCCTGGCCGAAGGGGGTGGCGGAGGGGCCGGTGGCGGTGTGCACGGTGTGGCCGGCCGCCTGAAGGGCGCGGCGGGTGGCGGCGACGGTGGTGGACTTGCCCAGGCCGCTCGGGCCGTCGATGGTGATCAGCAGGCCGCTCATGCGGTAGCCGCCTTCGCGGTGACGTTGCGTTCGTGCTGCTCGCGGGAGATGTCGCCCAGCCAGTCGTAGAGCTGCGGCGGCGGGACTTCGCCGTACTGCTGGCCGGTGGCGAAGTTGAACTCGTCGCGGCCGCGCATCGCCTCGTCGGCGCCGTGCGCGGTCAGGTCGACGTCCTGGTAGGTCTGCATCGCCTCCGGGTCCCAGCCCTGTTCCACGAGGGTGTTGAAGATCGGGCTGCCGGGGTAGGGGCGGAAGGTGAACGCGGAGGCCCGGAAGGTGCCCTCCAGCCGGTCGGAGAGCTCCCAGAGCTCACGGATGTGGCGCAGGGTGTCCATCGCGTCCGCGCGGGTCTCCCCGGGGTAGCCGAGGATGAAGTACCCCTTCACCCGGATTCCGCGCTCCATCAGGCGGCGGGCGACGCGCAGTGTCATCTCGGGGGTGATGCGCTTGTCCATCGCCTTCAGGATCCTGGCCGATCCGGACTCGATGCCGAGCGCGACTTCCCGCAGGCCGTTGGTGCGCAGCTGGTCGAGGACGGTGTCGTCCTCGTGGTCGAGGGTGTTGATGCGGCCGGTGGCGTCCCAGAGGTAGCGCTCGCCGATGCGGGCGTCGGCGAAGGCGTTCAGGGCGGTGTGGATGATGCGGCGGGTGCCGAGGAAGAGGTCGTCGACGGCGCGGAACGCGGTGCAGCCGTAGGTGTCGTGGAGCTGGTCCATCTCCGCGATGATGTTCCGGGGGTCGCGGGCGCGGATCTTCACCTCGGGGTTCATGGACGCGGCGGCGCCGCAGAACGTGCACTCGTAGGGGCAGCCGCGCGAGCACACCAGGTTCGCCTCCATGCGGCCGTCACCGGCCCGGTAGGGGTCCTGGGGCAGGAAGCGGCGGTCCAGGGTGAGGGCGTTGATGTCCGGGGACAGCCAGCGGCTGGTGGGGCCGTGCGGGATGCCGGCCGCGGTGGTTTCGAGTAGCCGGTCGCGCCACATGACCTTGGGGAGTTCGGTTCGCCGCCGCACGTCGGCGAGCAGCGCGGCGACCCGGGTCTCTCCTTCGCCAACCACCAGGGCCTCCAGGCGGGCGAAGCGCGGGTCCGTGAGGACGCGGTCCGGGTCGGCCTGGGCGTGGTGGCCGCCGACCATGACCAGCGTCGCGGGGTCAAGGGCGGCGGCGATGCGCGCGGAGATTTCGTAGGTTGGGGCGAGGAGGTTGAACGCGGCCCAGCGCGGCTTGAAGGTGTTGACGATGGCGGCGGTGCGGGCGATGCCCAGGCCGTGGGCCTCGGCGTCCAGGATGCCGACGTTGTAGCCCTGCTTGGCGGCGTAGGTGGCGATGTAGGCCATGCCGAGAACGGGCAGGGTGTAGTCGTTGACGCGCGGGCGCAGGTCGTAGTCGCGCAGCGGGGCGTTGACGAACAGGCAGTCGATGACGCGGTGCGGGTTCGCGCCGGCGACGAGGTCACGGTCGGTGCTGGTCGTGTCCTCCGTGCTGATCTGTACGGGCATGGGCCCCCCAGGTGAGTGTCGACAGGGTGAGGGTGTGCAGGTGGCGGCCGTGGTCGGCCAGGTGGTGCCAGTGCGCGCCGAACAGGGCCTCGGTCTTCTTCGGCTTGTCGGCGGTGGGCCAGGGGTGGTCGGGGGCGATCCGGGCGGCCCAGGTGCGGACCGCGAGATCGGTGTGCGGGTAGACGGCGAAGTCGCCGGTGTAGTCGGCGGCCGCCGCTGCGGCTGTCCACGGGCCGATCCGTTCGACGGCGAGCAGGGCGTTGACCAGGGCGGCCGGGGCGAGCCGGCGCCAGGTGTCGGCGTGCTCCAGGTAGGCGGCGGCCGCGGCACGGAGCGCGGTGCGGTGGAACTTGGTGCCGACGGTGGCGAACTGCTCGTCCGCCAGGTCGAGCACCTCCGCGGGACCGGGGGCGAGGTGCACCGGCCGGTACGGGCCGTCGAGCGGGGTGCCGTAGGTGGCGCACCAGGTGCGGTAGAGCTTGCGGGCCTGGTCGGCGCGGACGACCTGGCGCAGGATCGCAGTGGTGATCGCGTCCCACAGCCACGGGTTCGCCACCCGTCGGCTCGGCCCGAGAGCGCGCAGCCCGTTGCCGAGCGCGGCCGGGACCGTGGCCGGCAGGTGGTCCGGGACGGTGAGCACCGCGGCGGGCTTGTCGTCCTCGGTTCCGTCCACACACGCCAGGTCAAGTCCGTCGGGCCCGAACCGGGCCAGCCACATGCCGCCCGCGGTGCGCAGCGGGCGCAGCAGGGTGGCGTCGGGCTGTTGCTGCCAGGCCGGGTGATCGGTGGTCAGGATGGTACTCATGGGTTGCTCCTTGCCTCGGGGCGTGGGTGGTCCAGCCTCCCAGAGCTCCGAGGGGTGGCGGGGCCGGTTCAGCCGTTCATCACGCCGGCGGGCGCCGTCATGGGCGGCACTCACCACGGCCGGGCCGGCGGGGCAGGGTGCCGGCGGCAGCGTTGACCACCATCCGCAGGCTGGTCTCGGGGTCGAGTGCGCACTCCAGGGCGGCGTCCAGGTTCGAGGCGCCTTCCCGGTAGGTGGCGTACTCGTTGAGGAGGCGGGTGGTAAGGGCGCGCGGGCCGAAGCGCAGTCGGGCCTGGCCCTCGCGCAGGAGCACGCCGCTGCCCGCCGGCACGATGCGGACCTGCAGGCCGGACTCACGGGCGAGTTCGTCCAGGTGAAGCATCTGCCGGGCATGCGTACGCGCTCCGCCGACGTGCCGGCGCAGCAGCCCTTCGGCAAGGAGCACCGTCGTTGTTGGGGGGCCGGGACGGTGCAGCCGCGCGGCGAAGGCCTCGCTGCGGGCGGTGTGCAGCGCGCGGTGCCAGGCGGTGCTGGTTGCCGGGTTGGCGAGCCGGCCGGATCGGTAGGCCGGGCAGGCCGGGCAGCCGACGCCGGGCGGCGCCGGGGCGGCGAGGGTCGGGGCCAGTGCCTCCATCGCCAGGGCGGCGGTGTAGTCAGGGGTGCGCAGCGGGGTGGGGATGGTGCGGTCGCCGGCGAGCAGGAGGGTGTCGGCGTTCTGCTCGGCGATCTGGTAGCGGTGGAGCCAGCCGAGGCCGTCGTCCACGAAGCCGTCCGGCGGGCTGGCGGTGATCTGCTGGGCGCGGCGTAGGTAGTCGAGGCTGGCTTCGTGGCCGGCGCCGTAGGCGGTCAGGTAGTGGTGGTGGCGGCCGCGTTCGGCGGCGTGGCGCAGCTGCGGGCTCTGGCCGTTCTCGATGGCGGCGAGGCCGTCGGCGGTGACAGGGATGTGGTCGGGCATGCGGTGGCTGATGTCGGCGCGGGCGAGGCCCTGGCACTCGCGTAGGTGGCGCAGGTGCAGGCCGAGGACGAAGTCGCCCAGGCGAGGTGTGTCCAGGGTGGCGGAGGTGGTGTTCACGTCGGTGTCGATCGCTCGCTGGTCGGAGGGATGGTGGTCTCGAGATGGAAGTGCCGAGGGTGACGCGCTGGCGGGTGTGGCCGTGCCCCGGGGCTCGGGGCGATCCTGTGGTCGTCTTGTGGGTCTGGTGGCAGGGAAACCCGGTCCCGTACGGGACCGGGT
>NZ_JBHXTG010000095.1:0-30069 GCF_042677465.1 Kitasatospora sp. NPDC127111 | reverse complement strand
GCCCCGGCCCGGAGGCGGCCGTCCGGCGCGCCGCCGGTCCGCGGCCGGCCGCCGAGGAAGGCCCGGGCGTCGGGCCCGCCACCGCGGACCCGCGTCCCCCGGGTCCCCGTCCGCCGGCCCCGACGGCCCGGCTCGACCCCACACCGCGCTTCGTCGTCCGTTCCGGCTTCGAGGCGCGCCGGGTCGCCCACGAGGGGAGGACGGTCACCGACCTGACGGTCCGGATCGCCTTCCGGGGCGGCGGCTCCGGACACGACGTCGCGGCGATCTGGCGCAGGGTGACCGAGGGCGTCGAGGAGCACTACAACCGGCCCGGCCACCGGCTCGCCAACGGTGACCGGCTGCACGTCACCGTCCTGCCCGCCGCCCCGGGCGAGTCGGCGCACCTGACGGTCGACCTCGTCGGCCGCGACCGGGGCATGGACCAGCGGTCGTGGTGGCCGGACGCCGAACCGGTCGACTACGCCCACGAGGTGGGCCACCAGCTCGGCCTGCGGGACGAGTACCGCACCACGGACCTGCCGCACCGCCCCGACGGCGCCGGCAGCCTGCTCGGCGACTACCGGGCCCCGGCCCCCGGAGGACTGCGGCAGGCCGGCCTGCGCGAGCGGCACCTCCAGCTGATCTCCGCCGCCGTCGGCGACCTGGCCGCCCCGCCCGCCGGCCCGCACCACCCGACCTGGGACCAGGCGCGGGCCGCCGCCACACCCCACGACCGCGGCAACGCCTGGGTGGACCCGGTCTCCGACCCGCTCAAGCGGCAGGGCGGCGGGGCCAGGCTGCGCCCCGTCGGCGCGCCGGCGGTCGCCCCGCGTACGCACACCACCCCGACCGGTTCGCACGGCACGCCCGGGGGCACCGCCGCCGGACCCGGGCACACCGGCGGTGCCGCGGTCGGCAGCGCCCAGCAGGCACCGCCCGACACCTCCAACAACTCGCTCATCATGCAGCCGGGTTACGCGTCCGGCGACCAGTTCGGAATCTGCGTCTCGCTCCTGCACGAACCCGACATGCACGTCCTGATCGCGCGCGGACCGGCGTTCGGCACACCCGGCCACGACCCGGTCCAGGACAAGTCCCGGGCCATCGCCGACTTCTACCGCTCCAGCGGGATCGACGACAGCCGGATCCACTTCGTCGACGTGCCGGGGATGGAGAAGCGCGGCGTCTGGCGGGCCCTGAAGGGCGAGGCCGAGCGGATCGCGAAGCAGGACTGGGGGATCCAGAAGTCCTACCGCGACATGTACCAGGTCAAGGAGATCTGGGGGGTCACGGACGGCACCGACTACGTGGGCCGGTACTTCTCCCACGAGCTGCGGGACACCGTGCGGACCGCCTGGGGTCTGACGGACGCCCACGACGGCCGGATCGGCGACTGGCTCGCCGGACGCGGGATCCACCTGCCCGCCGCGCCCGGTCGGGTCCTGGTGCTCTGGTCCCGCTTCACCGGCAAGGCCACCCAGTGGAACGACCTTCGCAGCCGGATGGAACACGACACCGGCTTCCAGGGCATCCGGCAGATCGTGCGCGACGTCGCCGGCTTCTACGACGCGGTCATCATCACCGGCGACCCGCATCCGAACCCGGCGAAGAGCGACAAGTGGGACGACGTCGTGGTGCAGCTGCGCACCGACCTGGAGACCGACACCGTCCACCACATCACCGGCTTCTGGAAGGGTACTTCGCCGGAGCTCACCTCCTGGGGCGGCAACACCCGTACGGGCCAGTTCCTGCTCTACGACTACCTCGCCCGCCACCACCAGCTCGACCACCTCGGCTTCCGCTCCGGGAACCTGGAGGCCGTCGCGCTGATCGGCCACCGGGTCTCCTACCTGGAGGAGGAGGGCGCGAGCGGCGCGGCCCGGATGGAGCAGTGGCACGACGAGCGACACGGCTTCACCCGGAAGGGCGGCCTGGCGCCGGGCTACGAGCGCGTCATCGTCCCCGACCCCCCGACGGCGTCCGGCCGGTACTCCAAGCAGTTCGACACGGACAGCCACAGGGCGACCGGTTTGGAGTACCGACCGCCGGCCGAGCACGCCTGGTGGCGCAAGCCGGTCGAGGTGTACGGACACGAGCGCGGCTTCGGTCTCGACGGACTCGACTCCATCCGCCACCAGTTGGGGCTTCCGGCGGTCGACCGGGACCACGGCGCCGCCGCCTTCTTCACCGACCGGATCCGGCACGTGGCACGCAAGTACGAGACGCTGCGCCACGCCGTCGTCACCTACGGGGGCGACAGCCAGGAGGTGCGCCAGTACCTGGCCCCGTACGACGCGTACTTCAGGACGCCGCCCGAGCAGTACCAGGGCGGGCCCGAGCAGCTGTACCGGGCCATCGTCCACGGCGGCCTGCCCGCCCTGCCCCAGCTCTGGGAGTACTACCGCGGCCTCGTCGTGCAGTCGTACCTCCGCTCAGCGGGCGCGCAGGGAGCGTTCGGCCCGCAGGGGGGTGCTTCCCAGGGTGCGCACGGCGCGGCGGGCGGTCACGGAGCGCCGGGGTCCGGCGAGCTCCCGCCGCGGGCACCGCAGACCGACGGGTCCGGGCGGACGGACGGTGCGGTCCGGGAGGACGGTGCGGCACGTACGGACGGTGCGGTGCGTACGGACGGTGCGGTGCGGGAGGACTCCGCGACGCGGCAGGACACCGTCGCGCCGGACGCCGCCCGGCAGCTCTACGGCATCCCCGAGAAGAACTTCGGCAAGTTCCGGCGGCTCGCGCAGGAGCGGCGCCTGGTGATCGACGTCCGGCCGACCAATACCGAGGCCCCCAGATGGCTCGACCAGGGGATGCTGCCCAAGCCCAAGGACATCAAGGCCAAGACGATCAACGAGCTGGACGTCCACCTGGGCGCCAGCCGCGAACACGTCGGCCTGGTCGGCTACTTCGAGCCGGTGCCGCCCTCGCACGAAGGCCTCGACGCGGCGACCCGGGAGCGCCTGGACGCGCGGTACCGCCAGCGCGCGCACGAGTTCGCCGAACTGGCCCCGGTCATCGCCCGGTTGACCGCGGAGGGCCGGTTCCGGGTGGAGAACGGTCTGGTGCTCGGTCAGGACGGGCACGGCGAGTGGCGGGCCATCACCGGCGACCACGACGTCTTCGACATCTCCAGCCCCGGCGGCTCCCGGCTCACGCCGAACCGGTACGGCAGCGTGGTCGAGGAGATGATGGCCAACGACATGGCGGTCATGCACGGCGCGCACAGCTACTGGGAGCCGCAGTCGCCGTTCAGCAAGGGCATCTTCGACAAGATCAACGCCTCGCACCTGCCGGGCGGCGAGCCGCTGGTCCGCTTCCGTCCCGACGCCGACCGGGCGGAGCTCGTCCACGCCGTCGAACGGCCGGGACGGCCGGAGGGCCCGGCACCCGCCGCGCGGCCGGAGGCCCGGGCGTCGTCGGCGCACCCGCCGGACGGGCTCCCGTCCGCCGTCCCGCCCGCGCCCGACCACGTCTCTTCACCAGGCCCCGCGCCCGCCCAGCGCCGTGCCTTCGCCTTCACCGAGGGCTCGACCGAGCTGGCCGGGGCCGAGTCCGCCCGGCTCGACGCCTTCGCCACCGAGCTGGCCCACGACGTGGCCGGGCGTGCGGCCGCCGGGCTCCCGCTGCCGCGCCTCACGGTCACCGGCCACGCCAACGGGACGGTCGCCGGCCGCCCGCACTTCGGCCGGGCGATGGCGATCGGCCGGGAACGGGCCGAGGCCGTCGCCGCCGCCCTCGTCCGGCGGCCCGACACCCACCTGGCCGACCGCGACCCCGGCCCGACGGCGGCCGACCTGGAGATCACCGTGCGCTCCCGAGGGCAGGAGCCGCCCGACGGCGAGGACGCCGGCCGGGCCACCGGGCAGACCCTCCGTCAGGTCGTGGTGACCGTCGAGTACCCGACCGCCACCGCCGTCGACCAGTACGCCGGGGAGGTCGCCCCCCGCGCCCCCGCCGCGGATCCGCACACCCCGACCGAGGGCACCAGTACGGCCACCGGTGGGCACGGCACCCCCACCACCGGTGGGCACGGCACCCTCGTCACCGGCGGCCACGGCACCCTCGTCACCGGCGGCCACGGCGCCCCCTCGGCCGGTCCGCACACCCCGGCCGAGGGCAGCGGCACCGCCGCCGGCCGGAACGCCACTCCCGCCACCGACCGGTTCGGCGCCTGGAACCTCTCCCCGAAGGACCGCGAAGACCTGGACGTCGCCGTCCGGCACGGGGTCGACGACGAGACCCTGACGTACCTGTTCAGCGACGGCCCCCGCCCCGAGCACGCCGCCGCCTTCATCGGCGAGCACCCCTCCTGGGTCGACGAGCGGGCGCTCGGCCGCTGGGCCGTCGGGCTCAAGCTGACGCCCAAGTACGAGACCACGGTCGCCCTCAACCGGCTGACCGCGGCGGGAGAGGGGCCGCAAGGGCGCTCGCTGCTCTACCTCGGTGCCAACTCCGACATCGAGCACCCGCTCTTCACCACCCGTGCCACCGAGATGACCCTGGTCGGGGTCGATCCGAAGGGCCTCACCGAGGCGACCCGCGCGGCTCACCTGAAGGAGGTCGTCGGGGCGCTGGAGCGCTCGCTGCGTTCCTACGCCGGGCAGGGTCACACGATCGCCTCGGTCACGGAGCCCACCGGTCGGGTGACCACGATCACCGTCGAGGGCCCGGACGGGCCGGTGCTCACCGTCGACTACCACGCGCTGACGTACGACGAGTACCTCGAAGCCCACCCCGGCGAGCGGTTCGACGTGGTGATGGACAAGGACTCCTGGCTGCTGGACTGGCGGTCGGAGCAGGCCGTTGCGGAGACCGTGACCGGTCTGCTCGCCGACGGCGGCACGTGGGTCGGCGGCACCCACCTGATGCCCTCCGTCGAGGCCGGCTTCACCCGGACCCCGGACGACCGCCTCGGCCCGGCGGCCACCATGTGGAGCGGCTACCAGGAGCTGCACGTGCGCACCCCGTCCGGCCGTCCGGCAGCCGCCACCACCCGCCTCGACGACCTGCTCTCCTCGGTCGCCAAGGTCACCGAGACCCGCTTCAAGTTCCGTGACTTCACCTTCGACGAGGACAAGTACCGGGAGATGCTGGCGGGGGATCTCGAGTACGTGCTGCCCTTCCACGAGTACTTCAACAGCTCCGACGCCGCCCGGAACACCGCGAGCGCGATCGAGCTGCTCCCCGGCGTCGCGGAGCACCTCGCCGCCGAGATCGCCTCGTTCGCCGCGCGGAGCGGCGACTTCAGTCCCCGGCGCATCCTGGCCGACCTGGCGCGGCTGCTCGAACTCGACCCCGCCCTGGTGCTGCCCCCGGACGGGGCGGAGGGACGGGGCGCTGCCGAGTGACCCGCCCGGAACCTCCCCCGTGCGGGCCCGCCCGGCCGGCGTCCGGCCAGGTCCGGTCGCCTCCGGCCGCGCCCACCCGCACCGGCGGGGCGTCTATGCTGGCGGCCGTGATCGAGCTCCCCGGCTTCGCCGTCCTGCTGGCCCGTCTGCTGGACCACCGGGGCCTGGCGCCCGCCGACCTGGCCCGGCGGGCGGAGGCCGCCGGGCCCGAGGTGGCCGCGGTCCTCGCCGGCGCCGCGCCCGAACCCGCGCTGCTGCGCCGGCTCGCGCCCACCCTCGGCCTGGACGCCGCCGACCTCTTCGAGCTCGCCGCCCTGCCGCTGCCGGAGGACCTCGCCCCGGCCGGTGGCATGGCCACCACCTCGATCACCGGTGTGCTGCGGCTCGTCCTCGCGCTGCCGCCCGCCTCCCGGGCCGAACTCCGCGCGCGCGTCGCCGGGTTGCCGTCCGCACGGCACCGCGGGCGGATCGAGGGCCTGCCCGCCGCCCTGCCGGACCGGCACACGCCGGGGAACGTGCTGATGCGGATGGTCGCCACCCGCAACCTCGGCTGGAACGGTACGGCGAAGGTCGTCCAACTGCTGACCGGCCGCTCCCGGATGGCCACCGCCTACGGCCGGATCGCCTCCGGCGAGGCCGAGTTGACCCCGGACCTGGTCGCCGACCTCGCCACCGTCCTGGCCCTGCCCGCGGCGGACCTCGCCGCGGTCCTCGGCCTCCCGCTGCCGGCGGCCGCCCCGGCCGCCCCGGCCGCCCCGGCGCCGGGCGAGGCCGTCACCGACGCCGCCCTGCTGCTCCGGGACCTCCGGCGGCTGGGCGTCGAGCAGTTGCGCGAGGCCGAGGACCTCGCCCGGGCCCTGTCGTCGGCCTGAGCCGCCCGCACCGCGAGTGCCGGTGCCCGACCGTCCCGGGCGTCCGGGCGGGTCGGTCAGGCCAGTTCGTGGCCCGCGTCGCGCAGGGCGGCCGCCGCCGCGGGCACCCGCGCGGCCGGCACCAGCACCAGGTCGGCGTCGACGGTGGAGGCGACGAAGACCGGGATCGCGGCGGCGGCCAGCGGCGTGAGCAGGGCCGCGAGCATGCCCGGCACGTCGAGTCCGTGCGCGGTGTCGCCGCCGTAGAGCGCGGTCCAGCGTTCGGTGTCCGCCGTGTCCTCGGGGCGGGCGCGCCGGATCACCGTCAGCCCCTCCGGCGCGCGGACCAGGGCGAGCCACTCGCCGTCGGGCACCCGGGCGCCGTGGTCCAGCCGCTCGACGACGAACGCGTGGGGGAGGGGCCGGAGCCGCTGCGGGACGAAGGAGGTCATCGGGGCCGTCCGCTTCCTTCTGCTCGGGGTCGTGACCACGCGGTGCACGATCGGTGGATGCGTGCCCGCCGGGTCGACGGAGACGACGCTTGGAGGGGTGCCCGCTCAGTATTCCGGGGGAACTGAGGCCCCACCAGATCGCCCTCCTGCCGCCGGACCGGTCGCGCACCGGTCGCGCACCGGTGACGGACCGGTCGCGAACAGCCCGGGCGTCCGTGTGGGAGGCTGAACCCGAGCGGGCCCGTGGGCGTCCAGGCGGAGGGGCGCCCGCCCCTCACCCCTCACCTGCCCCCTCACCCCTCACCTGCACAGCGCGGAGAAGTCCCGGATGAAGCTCATGTCCTCGCGGTCGGCCACCGGTGCCGGGCCCGCCCAGGCGCCGTCGGGCGTGCCCGTGCCCCCGCTCCGCCGCCTCGCGGAGGGTGTCCGCCGGTACCCGCGGCGCTCACCGGTCACCTTCGGCTTCGTCTGCCTGCTGCTGGCCGGCCACGCCTGGGTCGTCCACGGCAGCTCCGCCGACCTGCTCCAGTACCTCAGCACCAACGTCATCAACCTCGCCGACCACCCGGTGGTGGCCCTGCCCGGCAGTGCGCTGTTCTTCGACGGCGACCTGACCCACGTCTCCTCGCTCGCCTTCGGCGCCACCGCCATCACGCTGGGCCTCGGCGTCGTCGTCTGCCTGGCCGGGCTCGAACGCCGGCTGGGCGCACCCCGGGCCTTCGGCGTGTTCTTCGGCGGCCACGTCCTCGCCAGCCTGCTGACCGCCGCCGTCATCCTCCTCGCCCTCGACCGCGGCTGGTACCCCGAGGACGTGCGGACGGCGACCGACTTCGGCATCAGCTACGGCGCGCAGACCGTCCTCGCCCTGACCACCGCCGCCCTGCCGTTCCGGTGGCGGCTGCCGTGGGCGGCCTTCGTCCTCGGCTGGCCGCTCGGCGGCCTGGACGGCCCCGGCCCGCTCCCCGACTTCACCACCGTCGGCCACCTCCTGGCGGCGCTGATCGGCTTCGCCCTGATCACCGTCCCGCGCCTGCGTCGCCGCTGACCGCGCGTGCGCCGCCGCTGAGCGTGCCTGCGCCGCCGCTGAGCGCGTCGGGGGCCGGTCCGTCCGTCACGGCTCCTGCGCCGCCGCTTCGGCGACGTCGGGCCGGCCCTCCACACGCCCCGGCCGGCCGCTGCCCCCGCCACGGCCCGCCGGGAGCGCGGCCGGTGCGCACGCCGAGCCTGGGTCAGCGGCGTCGGCCCAGTTCCCGTTCGGCGACGGTCCGGAAGTCGGTCGGCGGGCGGCCGGTGATCCGCCGGACGGTGTCGGTGGTGCGGTCCTCGGCCCCGTCGGCGATGCCCCGGTCCAGATCGGCCAGCAGCGTGGCGAATTGGAGCGGCATGGTGGCGGCCAGCCGGTCGCGCAGCTCTTCGTGGGTGAGCCCGCGGTGGACCACCGGGCGGCCGGTGACCTCGGTGAGGACGGCGGCGACGTCGTCGTGGCTGAGCGCCTCCGGCCCGGTCAGCACCAGGTCCGTCTCGGGCACCTGGTCGTCGGTCAGGACCCGTACCGCGACGGCGGCGATGTCGTCGGCGTCGACGAAGCCGACCCGGCCGGCGCCGGTGGCGGTCAGGAGGGTGCCGTGCTCGCGGATGCCCTCGGCGTGGGGGTGCGTCCCGGTGAAGTTCTGCATGAACCACGAGGGCCGCAGGACCGTCCACTGCGCGAAGCGCCCGCGCAGGGCCCGGTGGACCTCGCCCACCGCCGGCCCCCCTTCGGGGACGGCCGAGGAGCTGAGGAGGACCGCGCGGTGCACGCCGGCGGCGCGGGCCCGGTCGAGGAAGGGCAGCATGACCGCGGCCGGCTCCGGGTCGCCGACCGGCGGGACGAGGTAGATCCGCCCGGCGCCGTCGAGGGCGTCGGCGAAGGTGGCGGGGTCGTACCAGTCGAAGCGGACCGGTTCCGCGCCGGGGAGCGGGGTGGCGCGTCGGCCGGCGGCCCGGACGCGGTGGCCGGCGGCGACCAGACCGGCGACGGTCCGGCTCCCGGTGGTGCCGGTGGCGCCGATGACGAGGGTGGTGCGGGCGGTGGTCATCGGGCCGGGCCTCCGGCGAACTCCAGGCCGGGTTCCTGGGCCGCGAGCGGGTTCCAGTAGTCGCGGTAGGAGGTGAACCGGCCGTCCCGGACGGTCACGACGGCGATGTAGGTCATGTCGAAGGGGCGGCCGGTCGCGACCAGGCGGCCCACGCCGCGCATCTCGACGACGATGGTGCCCGGATCGGTGGTCCGGTGGATCCGCAGGTCGGGGAAGTCGTGCAGGTCGACGTGGTCGGGGTAGTGGCGCATGTAGGCGGCGACGGCGTCCCGGCCCTCCAACCGCCGGGGCCAGCCCGGTGGCGCGAAGGGGAACTCCATGACGCCGTCCTCGGCCCACAGGCCGACCCAGGCGGGGATGTCCTTGTCGAGGAGCAGGCGCAGGCCGTGGCGGTAGAGCTCCGCCGGCGGGGTGTGATCGGGCATGGGTCCTCCGTCCCGTACGATACGGACCGCTGGTCCGCTTTTTGAAAGATACGGACCCGCGGTCCGTATCGCAACCGGAGGTTCCCCGTGACCGAGCGCAAGCCCCGCAAGGACGCGACCCGTAACCGGGAGGCCGTCTTCGCGGCCGCCGACGCCCTCTTCGCCGAGTGCGCCCGCCCGGAGGACGTCACCATGGCCGACATCGCGGCGGCCGCGGGGGTGGGCAAGGGGACGCTCTTCCGGGCCTACGGCGACCGCACCGGCCTGATCCGCGCGCTCTACGAGGCCCGGCTCGAACCGGTCAGGCACGCCGTCGAGGTCGGCCCGCCGCCCCTGGGCCCCGACACCCCGCCGCTGGAGCGCGTGCCCGCCCTGCTCGACGCCCTGCTCTGCCTCAAGCTCGACAACCGCCACCTGGCCGTCGCCCTGGAGGGGACCGGCGCGGACAGCCCCTACCGCACCGGGCACTACGCGCGCTGGCACGCCTTGCTCCGGGACCTGCTGGAGCGGATCCCGGGAACGGCCGGGGCGCGTTCCGCCGACTTCGCCGCACACGCGCTGCTGGCCGCCACCCGGGCCGATCTCGTCGCCCACCTGGCCGGCGAGGAGGGCGTGCCGCGCGAGGAACTCCGCACCCGGCTGGCGGAGTTCACCGCCTCGGTGCTCGGCGCCGGCGCGGGGGCCGAGCCGCGGCGGCCGGGGCCGTCGGGGCCGTCGGGGCCGCGCCCGCTGGGGTAGGGCGCGGCGGGAGGCGGCCGGGGGCGGCCCGGTGGCCGCCGACGGCTACGTCGTCTGGCAGTACCCCCACCCGCAGCCCCGGGGCCGGCCCGGACCGGTGCGGCCCGTTGCCCGATCGGCACGGCGGGGCGACGGGGAGATCCAGCCGGCGTTGATCGGATGTCTACTCGCGGCTGCTCTACTGCGAGCACTGACCTTGTTGAGACCTCGGGGGGTCCGACCATGAATCGCACGCCCGTACGCCCGCCCGCGACGCTGCCGGTCCTGGAGACCGCCCTCGTCCGACTGCGGAACCACCGCGCCGACGACCTCGACGCCATGCGCCTGGTCTGGGGCGACGCCACCGGGATGCGCCACCTCTCAACCGGCGTCATGGACGACACCCGCATCCGGCGCAAGCTCGACGAGGCCGTGGCGACCGCCGCCGAGCTGCCGCGCCGTCACTACCAGCTGGCCGCGTGCCTCCAGGGCGACGACCGCCCCATCGGCGGCATCCGCCTCGACGTCGAGGACGACACCACCGGCTACTCCGGGGTCTTCACCATGGCCCGGCACCTCCGCGGCTCCGGGTGCGCTCCCGAGATCGGCTGGCTGATGCTCAAGCTCGCCTTCGCCGAGCTCGGCCTCACCCGGGTGTGGAGCATGGCCTCCCTGGAGAACACCGACGCGGTCCGCGCGATCACCCGCTTCGGCTTCACCCCCATCGGCGAGACCGAGCGCTACTTCGCCGAGGCCGACACCACCATGCGCCTGGTGGTCATGGAGGTCCTCGCCGACACCTGGCGCGCCATGCCCGTCCCGACCGGCCCCGACCCCGCTTGACCCCCCGGCGGCGGGCGGTGGCGCGGCCCTCGACCACCCGCCGGTCGAGGGCCGCACCCCCCCGCCCTTCACCGAGCCGCGCGCGGCCCCCACCAGCCCGGGGAAACGCTCAACGCCCACACATCGCCCGCTTGGTGGATCTCCGGGTCGTCGACATCATGGTCGCCACCCCCGTACGGGTCGGGATCGGCGATGACGAAGACACGCGCGCCGGACTCGGGCACGAGGTAGCGGTGGACGTCCCCCGAGAGGTCGTCGGGCTCGACCGTGCACCCCAGGGACAGGATGACGGACCGCAACTCCTCGAACCGGACACGGCGGGCGAACTCCCCGTACGTCCGTTCCAGGGGCGGCGGCACGCAGGCGTCGTGGATCAGCCGGTGGACCTGCACACTGATCCCGAAACAGGACACGGCCCCCTCGGCACCCGAGAACGAGAGCTCCAGCAGCCCGTAGTCCCGGCGCAGCAACCCCTCGTCGCCGTCGTCGAGGTAGTCCGACCCCACCGTGCCCTCCCACTCGGCGGGGCCGGACCCGATTCCGACCCCGAGGACGTCGCACCGCGTGGCGACGTGAGCGTAGAAGTCCAGGTCGGGCACCTGTCGACCTCCTAGATCTCGGTCATCCGTTCCGACCGAACCCTAACGAGCCCCGCCGCCGGATGGCCTGGCCGGATGGTTACGGCTCGGTCTGCTCGTTGCAGCGTCAGTCGTGCGGCTCGGATTGCGGCATGGTTCAACTCGCGGCGCGAGGCCGGAACTTACCGTCTTCCGGCCAGGCTCGGCCTCTCCGCCACGTGGAGTCGCGGCCCGTGTCGCGGGCCGTTAGCCGGGCCTGCGGGCCGGGGGCAGGGTAGCTTGCCTGAGAGCCGTCCACGCGTCCCGGCTGGCCGGCAGAACGCCAAGTCGATGCTGTCGCAGGGAGAGTGAGCCTCGCATGTCGAACCTGCTCGGCCGCCATCGCGCGGTCATGCCGAGGTGGGTGTCGCTCTACTACGACGAGCCGATCGAGATCGTGAGCGGCAAGGGGCGTCGGGTCACCGACTCCCACGGGCGTAGCTATCTCGACTTCTTCGGCGGCATCCTCACCAACATGCTCGGGTACGACGTGCCCGAGGTCCGGGAGGCCGTGGAGCGACAGCTGCGCACCGGGGTCGCGCACACCTCGACGCTGTACCTCATCCGCAGCCAGGTGGAGTTGGCCGAGCGGATCGCGGGGCTGTCGGGCATCGCGAACGCCAAGGTGTTCTTCACCAACTCCGGCACCGAGGCCAACGAGACGGCGCTGCTGCTCGCCACCAATGCCCGCAGGTCCGACCAGGTGCTCGCCCTGCGCAACAGCTACCACGGGCGCTCGTACGCGGCCACGGCCGTGACGGGCAACCGGAGCTGGAAGAACTCCTCGCTCTCGCCGGTCAACGTGCACTACCTGCACGGCACCGACCGAGCACGCTTCCCGCAGCTGTCGGACGAGGAGTTCCTGGCCTTCTGCGCGGACGATCTGCAGCACGTCCTCGACACGGCCACCGCCACCGACGTCGCCTGCCTGATCGTCGAGCCCGTCCAGGGCGTCGGAGGCTTCACCGCCGCACCGGACGGGCTCCTCGCGAGGTACCGGGAGGTTCTGGACCCGTACGGGATCCTGCTGGTCTCGGACGAGGTGCAGACCGGCTGGGGCCGTACCGGAGAGCACTTCTGGGGTATCCAGGCCCATGGGGTGACGCCCCACGTCATGACCTTCGCGAAGGGTCTGGGGAACGGCTTCGCGATCGGCGGTGTCGTCGCGGACGGCGCGCTGATGGACGCCCTTCCGGCCAACGGCATCTCCACCTTCGGAGGCAACCCGATCGCGACGGCGGCTGCCGGGGCCACACTCGACTACCTGCTCGCCCACGACCTCCAGTCCAACGCGCACCGGCTCGGCCGCCTGCTGATCGACGGCCTGCGGACGGCGGCGGAACGGCTTCCGATCGTGCGGGACGTCCGGGGCAAGGGGCTGATGTTCGCCGTCGACATCGTCGACCCCGGCACGGGAGCGCCGAGCCCGGCGCTGGCCGCCCGGGTGTTGGAGCACGCGAGGGAGCGGGGCCTGCTCATCGGCAAGGGCGGCCTCCACGGCCACGCTCTACGAATGGCTCCTCCGCTCACCC
This sequence comes from Kitasatospora sp. NPDC127111, assembly GCF_042677465.1. Taxonomy (NCBI): domain Bacteria; kingdom Bacillati; phylum Actinomycetota; class Actinomycetes; order Kitasatosporales; family Streptomycetaceae; genus Kitasatospora; species Kitasatospora sp. NPDC127111. The sequence continues at coordinate 17,227 of NZ_JBHXTG010000095.1, read as the reverse complement.
TGACCGAGGACGAGGCCGGGGAGGGGCTCGACATCCTGGTCACCTCACTCGCTGCCGCCTGCTGAGCCGAGTACGGCAGCAGGCCCACCCGACACGCCACTTCCTGGCCGCGCGGGTCAGGTCGAGTTCGCCCGCGTGGACGGCGGCCAGCGGCGCGTCGATCTCGGCGTCGTCGGTCGGGCCGGCCGCGACCAGCTGGCCGCGCACGTGCCGGATGGCGGCCGCCTCCCGCCGGTCGCGGGCCGGCCCGCCGACCGGGAAGGAGCCCGCCGCGGCGACAGCCACCGACCCGCCTCGCACACTTGGCAGTCGACCGCCTCTGGTGGTCGGGCGGCGAGTCGCTAACATGAGTGATCCTCACGTTGATGTCAGGAGGCTCTCATGCCGGACCGCTTCGACCTGCCGGCGGGGTTCCGCTGGGGCGCTGCCACCGCTGCCTACCAGATCGAGGGGGCGGTGGAGGAGGACGGCCGCGGGCGCTCGGTGTGGGACACCTTCTGCGCCCGCCCCGGCGCCGTCCGCGACGGGCACACGGGTGCGGTGGCCTGCGACCACTACCACCGGTACCCCGAGGACATCGCCCTGATGAAGGACCTCGGGCTGGACGGCTACCGGTTCTCCATCGCCTGGCCCCGCGTCCTCCCCACCGGTGCGGGCGCGGTCAACCCGGCCGGTCTCGCCTTCTACGACCGCCTGGTGGACGCACTGCTCGAAGCCGGCATCGCGCCGCTCCCCACCCTCTTCCACTGGGACCTCCCGCAGGCCCTGGAGGACGACGGCGGCTGGCTCAACCGCGACACCGCGTACCGCTTCGCCGAGTACGCGTCGGTGATGGCGGACCGGCTCGGAGACCGCATCCCGACCTGGATCACCCTCAACGAGCCGTTCGTGCACACGGTGTTCGGCTACGCGATGGGCATCCATGCCCCCGGCCGCGCCCTGATGTTCGAGGCCCTGCCCGCCGCCCACCACCAGCTCCTCGGCCATGGCCTGGCCGCCTCCCTGCTCCGCGAGCGCGGCCTGGAGGTGATGCTCTCCAACAACCTCACCCCCGTCGAGCCGGCCTCCGACTCCGCCGGGGACGTAGCCGCCGCCGAGGCCTACGACGCCCTCCACAACCGGCTGTTCACCGACCCGGTGCTGCTCGGCCGCTACCCGGACCTCTCCGCCCTCGGCGTCCCCGACGACATCTACGGCGCGGTCCGGCCGGGTGACACGGACCTCATCCACGCCCCCGGCCTCGACGGCCTCGGCGTCAACTACTACAACCCCACCCGCGTCGCCGCCCCCACCGACCCGGGCCTCCCCTTCGACCTGGTCGACATCCCGGACGTCCCCCGCACCGCCTTCGGCTGGCCCGTCGTCCCCGACGGCCTCCGCCGACTCCTCGCCGGCCTGCGGGAGTCCTACGGCAAGGCCCTCCCGCCCATCACCATCACCGAGAACGGCTGCTCGACCCCCGACGCCCCCGACGACCAGGCCCGCATCACCTACCTCGCCACCCACCTCGACGCCCTCGCCGCCGCCGTCACCGCCGGCGTCGACGTCCGCGGTTACTACACCTGGTCGCTCCTCGACAACTTCGAGTGGGCCGAGGGCTACCACCAGCGCTTCGGCCTGGTCTACGTCGACTTCGCGACGCAGAAGCGCACCCCGAAGGCGTCCTACGCCTGGTACCGGGACCTGATCGCCGCCCATCGGGCTTACTGATCAAGGTCGCCCCACTGGCGGGAGTGTCCCGACCGACGGACCTGTCGCGGATTCGGCTGTCCCGTCATCGGTGGTAGTGCTGCGTGGCGATCACTGGACCCAGAAGCACCCCCCGAAAGCGTCGTGCCCTGACCTGATGATCACTCACCAGGCTGCCCGGCGTCTGGTAGTTGGCCCCAGCTGCCAGGCCGTGCGCGCGAGCTTGTGGCAATCCTGATGTTTGAGGGCCGAAGAACAACTGCTGAACTGGTCGGTTCCCCTGCGGACTGCCTCACGGCCGTGTGAAGATGACTGGCGTGCCGCCAGCTCCTGAACTCCGCCGTTGGCTCTCCAGCCAGCCGCCGGACGCCCTTCAGCGTCTGCTCGCCTTCATCACCGTTGCGCACGGCCGCCCCTTCGTATACAAGGGCGAGCCGACCCGGCAGGCCCGCGCGAGTGCCGCGGGCATGCGTTCCTGGGTCGCGAAGGCTCCCGCGGATCTGCTCCTCCACATCGCCGAAGTCGGGCGCGAGGTGGCCGACCAGATGGTCCGTCAGCAGGGCTTGGCACAGGGCTTGCGGGGCATAGACACCGAGCGGTTGAGGGCGGCGTTGACGAATCTGCCGCCGGCGCTCGCCTGCCTCGCCCTCCACTCGTATCCGCTGGGCGACGAGGGCACACCCGGACGCGGCCACGTGCTGGAGCACTGGGACACCCTGTGGGAGGCCGCCGCCACTCCGGCGGACTGGCCGGAGCCGAAACGCCCCCGACGTGCGAGCAGGGCGGAGGCGCGTGCGTCCGGCGCGACCTCACGGGAGGCCCGGTGCGGGGACCCGCACAGCACGCGATCCGAAGCCGCAGACGGGGAGAACTCGGTGTCCGACGACCTGCCGGAGAAGCTCGAAGCCGCTGCGCACCGCCTGCGCGGGCAAGGGGAGTTGCTCGCCGGGCGGCTGGAGGACCTGGCGGTGGATGTCCGCAGAGGAGTGGGGCGGCGGGATGCCGACCTGTCCGCAGCAGTGGACGCCTGGTTCGGTCAGCGGGCTGCCGTGGCCGAGTTGGTGCTCGGACTCGGCGCCGACGCCGAGTGGGCGACTGAGCAGACCCATGACGACCTCGACCGGATCCTTGTGGACGTCCGCTCGGCGAGGATCGGCGAGGAGATCACGGCGGCAACGGCCGAACGCGAGAGGCTCGTTGCCATGCTCGGCCAGGTGAGCTACCCGGGTGTGCTGACAGCGCTGCAGGTGGAGGTCGACGCCATCGACGCCCGCCTCCAGGAGCTGCAGGCGCTCGACGGACGGCAATCCGTGCCCCACCCGGTCGACGCCGCCCGTCCGGAGGAGCCCGCCGAGCCGGACACAACGGGGCGCGCCGCCGGCGAGGAACTGCCCTCCCCGGCAGGGGTGGATGCCGTGCCCGTCGCGGCCGAGGGAGACACGCAGCGGGTTGAGGGAGCCTTCGAGACGTCGGAGCAACTCACGGACACCCTCGACTCGTTGCTCTTCGAGGCGCAGCAGGCCGACCGGGAAGCCGCACAGGTGGAGCCCGAGGCGGGTGACCGCGCGACCGGACCCGCGCCGACGCTCGCCCACACGGCCACCGGGCCGACCGAGCCGGCATGGCCGGTCGAGCCGAACGGCGGCACCAGCCCCGTCACCACCGCCGTCGCCGCCCCCGCCACCTCGGGCGGCGATCAACCCGCCGTCGTGGCAGCCACGTTGACGGAGTCCCGCACCGTCCACCCGCCCGGCATCCCGAAGCAGGCGTCGGTCGAGGCCGGGCCGAAGCCCACCGTGGCGGCGGAGGAACCGGCGAGCGTCGAGCCGACCGATGTCTGGACGCGGACCGGCGCCACCTCCTCCCCGGTCGAGCGGATGATCGCCGAGGGCAGGCTGGCCGAGGCGTACTGGCTGACCCTGGCCGCCCGGGAGCGCCCGGAGCGGTGCGAGTCCCTGGCCTTCGCCACGTCGGCGTTCGGGCTGGCCCCGGGGCAGCAGGCGGCGATGACCCTGCAGATCGGCGTCGAGGACAAGGCGCTGCCGACCGCGGAGGACCGCGACGGCTACCTCATCGCCTTGGCCGCCGCGGTGCGCAGCGGACTGCAGGCGGGCTGGGCGCTGCCGATCGTCAACGATTTCGTCCAGCTCCCCGGCCTGCCCGAGGTCTGGAACGAGCTCTTCCGGACGCTGGCGCTGGAGATCCGCAGGGGAGTCTCCGTCCAGTCCGGCGACGAGGTACGGCTCGGGCAGGACGACACCGTCGACCCGGCCGATCTGCGGGACCGGGCGGCGGCCCTCAAGGCCCGTCTGGGGACGAGCAAGACGGCGTACCAGCTGGCGTCCCGGGTACTCCAGACGCTTCTCAAGGACGATGCGGAACTCGGGCGCACCCTCAACCTGATCGCGGCGTGGTCGGCGGGCGGTGCCACCGCCGAGCAGCTCCGTCAGGACCTGGAGGGCACGTACGGGGAGGACGACGCGATCGACCGGATCATCAAGGAGACCACGCGCAGGGTCAGTTCGCCCAACCAGCGCAAGACCAAGATCATCGCGACGGCCCTGGACCAGTTGAGGGTGCGCATCGGGGAGGTGACGGCGCTGCTGCGCGAGGCGGTGCAGGTCGCCGAGATGCCGCCGCGCGGCGACAGCCGTCGACTCGGAAGCGAGCTGGTCGCCGCACTCCGGGCAGCGCGCGAGGCGACGCTGTTTCCGGGCCCCGGCGGCGAAGCGGTCCGGCTGCTGCTCGACTGGATCGGCACCGGGGTCTCCGGGGGCGTCTCGAGGGCCCTGCCCAGCCTGCCCGGCACCGACGCGCTGCTCGTCCTGCCGCGCCTGGCCTGGACCACGGGGGCGGACGGCCAGGACGCGCCGGACCTCACCGCCCCGGACGCCCTGGACGCCGTGCTGGAGTTCCTGGAGCCGGCCGATCCGGGGCAGGCGTTCGCCGCCCACCTCGACCGCGGCAACCTGCACATCGCGGTGCGGCTGGTCGACCTCGCGGCAGCGGGTCGGCTGGGCGTCCTCCCCGCACTCGAGGCGAACCAACTGGACGCGTGGCGGCGCCGGCTCGGGGACGCCGAGGTCCAGTGGCGCCTCAGGGTCGACGGAGCCCTGCGCCGGGCCGATGACCTCTTCGCACGGGTCCGCCTGCAGAACCTGATCACCCCCGAGCAGGAGAGCCAGCTGGCGGCCCAGCTCCTCGACCTCAAGACCTCGGACCGGAGCCTGCGGTTCCGTCGCCTGCTGGAGCAGGTGCAGGAGGTCGTCGCCCGGCTGGAAGAGAGGATGCTGGAGAAGACGGACCAACTGCGCGAGCAACTGGTCGAACTGAACCTCGAGGAGGCGGACCTCGCCCGGATCAGCGCTCTGATCGACCGCGGCGACGTCGCCACCGCGGAGGAACTGCTCTCCTTCGCCCGCAAGGGCGACCGCATCCCGGAACAGGTCGCGGAGACCGGTACCGAGCTGGCGGCCTTCCTGGAGGGCGTGCGCCACCCGGACGCGCCCAAGGCCAGCAGCACCGGGGTCGACGCGCGCTGGTGGTTCGGCCACTACGCCCGCGGGCGCTCCGGTCAGGCGGAGACCGATGCGGTCACGGTCGCCCTGGAGGCCTGGGAGTCGCTCGGGCGGCTGAACGAGCGCCGCAACTCCTTCCAGAAGCACGTCCCCAGCGTGCTGCGGATGCTCGGCCTGAGCGTCAAGGGCCCGGTCCGGCTGGTGGACCAGGACCGCAAGGACTGGCAGGTGATGACGCTCTCGATCACCGCGGAGATAAGCGACAACGTCCCGGGCTACGTGTCCCGGATCGGATCCCGGGCCAAGGGCGTCTACCGGGTCGTCATCGTCGGCACCGAGGAGCTCGGCCCCGACGCCCTGCTGCGCCACCTGCCCGAGTCCGCACTCGGGGCCAACATCATCCTCTACCTGCAGCCGCTCGGCATCGGCGGGCGCCGGCGCCTCGCCCAGGCCTCGCACCAGAAGCCGCAGCAGGCGATCGTCGTCGATCCGGCGGTGTTGGGCTGGATCGCCGCCGGTGAGGCCCGCTCCTTCCGCGCGGTGCAGCGGGTGACGCTGCCGTGGGCCTCGTACCGGCCGTACGAGCCGTTCCAGGCCGGCCAGGTCGCCGCCGAGGTGTTCAAGGGCCGCGACGACGAGAAGAGCACGATCATGGCCCGCGAGGGCGGCCTCTTCCTCTACGGCGGGCGGCAGCTCGGCAAGTCCTCACTGCTCCAGCAGGTGGCCGACAGCTTCCGGGCGGGGCACGGCGGCAACCAGGTGGCGGTCTACACGGACCTGCGGTTCGCCGAGATCGGGCTCAGCCGGCTCCCGCAGGAGATCTGGAGCGTGCTGGCCCAGCAGCTGAAGGACGCCGGGGTGCTCCACCGCGGCGTCTCCGAGCACGCCACCCCCACCGCCATTGCCGAACAGGTCCAGCAGTGGCTGGACGAGAGCGAGGAGCGCCGCATCCTGTTCCTCGCCGACGAGGCCGACGCGTTCCTCAACGCGGACGCCCGGCCGGTCGAGACGGCGGGGGCGCAGTCGACCTTCCGGACCCTCACCGGCCTGATGAAGCTGATGGCCGACACCGAGCGACGGTTCAAGATCGTGTTCGCGGGTCTGCACCAGGTGCAGCGCTACAACCGGCTCACCAATTCGATCACGGGGCACGGCGGCGAGCCGGTCCTGGTCGGCCCGCTGCGCGCGAAGGCCGCGATCGACCTGGTCGTCGAACCGCTGGCCGCGGTCGGGCTGTTCTTCGAGAACCCCGATCTGGTCTGGAGCATCCTGGCACTGACGAACAACCAGGCCAACCTCGTCCAGATCGTCTGCGAGGGACTGGTCGAGGAGATGCAGGGCCGCTCCCTGTCCGCGGAGGGCGGGCGCCCCCAGATCACCAACGCCGACGTGCAGAAGGTCGTCGAGTCCGGAGGCATCCGGGACAAGATCCGCGACCGGCTCCGCCTGACCATCGACCTGGAGGACCGCTACCGGGTCCTGACGCTGATCCTGGCCCTGCGCAGTCTCACGGAGGGCTACGCCCGCGGCTACACGCCCCAGGAGCTGCAGGAGGAGGCGCACCGGGTGTGGCCGGACGGGTTCCCGGAGCAGAACGGCGTGGACGAGGTCCGGACCGACCTGATGGAGATGGAAGGCCTCGGACTGGTCCTCCCGCTCCCGGGGCGGAGCAACAGCTTCGTCATGCGCAGCCCGAACCTCGTCAACATGCTCGGCACCCGCGACGAGCTCGAAGCGGAACTGCGCACCAGCGAGTTCACTCAGAAGTACGACTACAACCCGCGCGTCGCCCGCCGGTCCATCGACGACGACGGCCGGATCATGCGGATGAGCCCGCTGACGGACGAGCAGTGGCACGAGGTGCTGTCCCGGCGCACTGCGGTGATCACGGCCTCGGCGGCGCTCGGTGCGGACTTCCTGGGCAAGGCCGCGGAGCAGTACGTCGGAAGGGAGTGCCAGGTCGTTTCCGTGGCGCCCGCGGAGCTGCGCCAAGCAGTCACCAAGTGGGCCCGGGAGCGCTCGCCGCACCTGCTCTTCGTCGACCTGCGGGGCGTTCCCGCGGCGGACGTACGGGCCGTCGTCGAGCGACTCACCAAGTACGCCTCGGCGTCCGAGGAGGACGGCAAGGAGATCCCGCGCCGGCGTGCGCTGGCCGTCGTCGACCCGTTGACCGCGCTCGGCCCGGACTTCCCGGACGTGTTCCGGGCGCAGCCGCGGCGCTGGAACGCGACCAGCCTGCGGGCCTGGCCGGAGCAGCCGTTCGTCTCGGTCCAGGAGCGCCGCAACCTGATCGAGGTGACCGGGGGCTGGCCCGCCTTCGTCGAGCAGGCCATCGCCCAGTACCTGCAGGGCGCTCCCCGGGAGAGGCTCTTCGACGCGATGCGGAACCGGACGGACGAGGCCGATTTCGCCCGCAAACACCTGCAGAGGGTCGGTCTCTCCGACCGCCGCGTCGAGCAGATGGCGGGCTGGGCCGACATGTTCAGTGTGGAGGAGCACCGGCAGGGCAGGGCCCACGCCGTCCCCCAGGACCTGGCCGTCGTGCTCGACGACGACTTGGACGAGGCCGAGGCGCTGCTGGCGGACCTGGAGGCGCTCGGGGTGCTCGACGACGACGGAGAGGTCCTCACCGTGGACAGCGTCACCTTCCGCGCGCTCAGGACCGTGGCACGCGTGCAGGGCGGGGCGGTGTGACGGATCTCGTCGGTCCGGCCGGCGCGCTGTCCCCGGAGGTGGTCCGGGACCTTCCGGGCGCACGCCGTCACTGCGCCGGAGTGCTCGCCGACCTGCGGGCCGGGCTGACCTGCGTCTGGCTGTTTCCGGACGCCGAGGTGGCATCGCACCGGGCCGACCGGGCCGTGGACGAGGTGATCCACGACCTGGACGACGTCGTGGACGTTCCCGGCAAGGAGACGGCTCCGCGCCTGGCTCCGGTCGCGGCCCTGCCGGAAGCGCGGAGTTCCCGGGAGCCGCTCGGAACCGGGGGCGGGCCAGGGGGCCACCGCTTCGAGGACGCCTTCGACGTCGACGACGGCTTCGGCGGCTGGGACCCGTTCGGAGTCTTCGGCAGCGGGGGCTTCCAGCCGTCCGAGGCCGCGACGCCCGCACCCACCGTCGACGGACGGCTCGCGGAAGGCCCGGACATCGACGTCGACGCCCGGTTCGCCGAAGGCCCGGACATCGACGTCGCCGCGCGCCTGGCCCGCAGTCTCGGCTCGGACGGGGACCTGGTCTCCGAACTGGTCGGCACCGCGGACGGCCGCGCGCTCGTGCTCGTCATCCGCGCCTGGACCGAGGCGGACCCGCACGCGGTCTCCCGGCTGCTACGCCGCTTCCAGGCCGCCGTGAAGGAGGCCGGCCTCAAACCGAGCGACCGTCCGCGGCTGCTGGTGGCCTCCCGCCTCCAGGACCTGGAGACGGACACCATCGGACTCCTCGACGGAACGGTGTCGAGGCCGCACTGGTGGTGGGGGGTGTGGAATCACCTCGACACGGCGACCGTCGTCGCCGACGCGATTCCGCATCCCGGCTTCGGGCAGGCGCACAACCGCATGACGCCGACCAAGCTGATCCAGCACGCCCTGCGCCGCGAGATCGTGGTCCAGACGGCCGGTCCCGATCTGGGACTGGCGGTGGAGCTGGCCAGGGCATGGAACGGCAGGATCGGTGACCTGGCTTCCGCCCTGCGGGGGTGCTGCCTCGTGGACGACGCCGGAGAACCGGGCTCCCAGGGGCGGGGCACGCCCGGAGCGGCGTACGCGCCGCTCCCTGAGAACGGCTTGCGCGAGGCGTGGTCGGCCGGGCTGGTCGACAGCTGGGAGGGGCAGATCCGTCATAGTCCGCGCTCCGGCGGCGCGGCACTCGACAAGCTGGTCTGGCAGGCCCAGAACCGCGTTCTCCTGCCCCTCATCGACGACGCCCGCGTCGGCTTCGTCGAGCTGCTTCCGCGCATAGCGGTGCGCGGCGTCACCCGACTCGTCAACACCTACGTCCGGCAGTCCCTGCGCGGTGCCAACGGCTCATCGGCGGACCTGGCCTCCATGGAACTCGGCGAGCTCTACGACGCGGCCGTGCACCGGGACATCACCCTGACCGATGAGCAGTTCGGTCGGCTGCGCACCCTCCGACGGGCACGCAACAAGCTCGCCCACCGCACACCCATCGACGATGCCCTGCTCCAAGACCTCCTGGACGCGCTCACCGGCTTCTGACTGCCGCGCTGTCAGCCATTCGCGCTGAGTACGTCGCGCGGGCGCAGTCCGCCGAACGGGCGCGGCGGGTGGTTCACGACCTTCGCCAGCAATTCGCCTGACGGCCCGTGTGGTGGTGGAACCGCTCACGTGCGCCCTGGCTTGGTGCGTGAGTGGCGGGGGACCGCGGGCGCCGGTGGGGCGCCCGCGGTCCGCTGTCGCGACTAGCCGACGACCACCGGGGAGCGGGGCGCCTCGGCGGTGGCCGCGGGCTGGTAGAACTCGGTGTGTCCTTCGACGTGGAGGTGGGGCAGGCGGCGGTCCAGCCAGGCGGGCAGCCACCAGTTGCCGCGGCCGAGCAGGTGCATCACGGCCGGTACCAGCAGCAGTCGGACCAGCGTGGCGTCGATCAGGATGGCCGATCCCATGCCGACGCCGATGACCTTGATCGGCAGGTCGGGTGACGGGACGAAGGCCGCGAACACGGCGACCATGATGGCCGCCGCCGCGGTGATCACCCGTGCGGTGCCCGCCAGCCCGCTGACGATGGAGTCCGCGTTGTCGTCGGTGCGCAGCCAGGCCTCACGCATCCGACTCACCAGGAAGACCTCGTAGTCCATCGAGAGGCCGAACAGGACGGCGAAGGTCAGCACCGGGACGAAGGCCGGCAGCGGGGTGGGGCTGTCGATGCCGATCAGTCGGCCGGCGGTGCCGCCTTCGAGGACGAGGGCGACCACGCCGTACGCGGCGCCGACGGAGAGCAGGTTCATCACCGCGGCCTTGAGGGCGACGGCGAGGCTGCGGAAGGCCACCAGGAGCAGGAGCATCGACACCGTGACCACGCCGCCGACCAGCAGCGGGATGCGGCGGGCGATGTTGTCGGTGCTGTCGATCGCGCTGGCGGTCGCCCCGCCGACGTGCACCCGGACGCCGGGGCCGACCGCAGCCGGGATGACGTGATCGCGGAGGTCGCGGACCAGGGTCTTGGTGGCGCTGGACTGCGGACCGCTGTCCGGGACGACGGTGAGCAGCAGCGAGCGGCCGTCGGAGCCGGGGACCGGAGGGGTCACGGCCGTGACGCCGGGCACCGCCTTCAGCGCGGTGGGCAGCGAGGCCGTCGCGTCGGCGGGGGTGCCCGGGGCCAGCTCGGCGACCAGGACCAGCGGCCCGTTGCTGCCCGGTCCGAAGCCGGCGGCCACCGTGTCGTACGCCAGCCGGTTCGAGCGCCCGGCGGGATCGTTGCCCGCGTCGGGGAAGCCGAAGCGCACGCCGAGGAACGGCGCCGCGAGCGCCAGCAGGACGACGACCCCGGTGACGGCACCGAGGACGCGGTGACGCTCGACGAGCCTGCTCCAGCGCAGCCAGCCGGCGCCCACCGAGCTCTCGCCCTGGGCGGCGCGGCGCCGGGGCAGGGGCAGCCGGAGGCGCTCGATGTGCCGGCCGAGGTAGCCGAGCAGGGCGGGGAAGAGAGTGGCGGACGCGGCGATCACGACGAGCACGGAGAGGATCGCCGAGACCGCGGCGCCGCGCATGAACGACAGGCCCATCGCGAACAGGCCGAGCATGCTGACCACCACGGTCATTCCGGCGACCACGACCGCGCGGCCCGCGGTGTCCAGTGCGGCGACCGTGGCGGCCTCGGGGTCGAGCCCCTCGGCGCGCCACTCGCGGAACCGGGTGACCAGCAGCAGCGCGTAGTCGATGCCGACGCCGATGCCCAGCATCGCGGCGAGCGAGGTCGACCAGTCCGGGACCGGCATGATCGCGGCGAGGACCGGCAGCAGGGCGCTGCTGACCGCGAGCCCGCCGAGCGCGGTGAGCATCGGCAGGCCGGCGGCCACCACGGAGCCGAAGGTGATCACCAGGATCACGGCGGCGGCCGCGATGCCGATGCCCTCCGAGCCGATCGCGCCCTGCTCGGCCTGCTGGACCGTCATGCCGCCGAGGTGGACGCGCACGCCGCCGTCGACGGGGCGGGCGAGGTCGAGCAGCCGCTGGGTGTCGGCCTTCGGCATGTCGGGGGCGACGGCGACGTCCAGGTGGATCTGCCCGAGGGCGGTGCGGCCGTCGGCCGACACCTTGCCGCGCGGGCCGTACGGGTCGTCGATGCCGCTGACGTGTGGCACCTCGGCCATCCGGGCGAGCAGGTCCGCGACCCGGTCGCGGGTGGCGGCGTCGGTCACGCTGCCGTCGGAGGCCAGCACCAGGCTGATCGATTCACCGCCCAGCCCGGGGAAGTCCCGTGCCAGCAGCTGCTGGGCCTGCTTGGAGTCCGAGCCGGGCGCGGTGTAGTCGGCGCTGTACTTGGCGCCGAGGCCGGCCGAGAGGCCGAAGGCCGCGCCGGCGGCGAGCAGCCAGAGCAGCACCGTGCGGCCCCGGTTCCGGAAGCTCCAACCGGCTATTCGGCCGAGCGGGCCGGACCTGGGCGGCCCGCTCTTCCCGGCGGCCGTCCGCCGGTCCTCGCGCAGTCCCTGGGACATGTGGTCCTCCGTACGTCGTCAGGGGCTCCGTCCCCCGGCAAAGCGTTACGCTTCATAACGCGTCTTATGAGGCGTAACGTTTCCCTCGACGGGTACGGATTGTCAACGCGGTGACGGGCGCAGCGAGCCGATGGAGATGCGATGCCGGGTGGGTCGACCGATGGGAGCGGGGGACGGAGCCGCCGCGAGCGGCTGCGCGCCGACACGGTGGAGGAGATCAAGCACGCGGCCCTGGGCCTGATCGTCGAGCGCGGCGCCGCGAACCTCCGCTTCACCGACATCGCCCGCAGCATGGGGATGACCCCGCCCGCGCTGTACCGCTACTTCGCCGACCGGGACGAGCTGCTCACCGCCCTGGTCGCCGACTCGTACGACAGCCTGTCGGACGCGTTGACGGTGACCCGCGAGACCGTGCCGCGGGACGACCTGGACGGACGCTTCGTGGCCACGTGCACGGGCTACCGCACCTGGGCGCAGCGGAATCCGGAGCGCTTCGCCCTCATCTTCGGCTCCCCCGTGCCCGGGTACGCGGCCCCGCCGGACGGACCGACCGTGGCGGCCGGCCGGCGGGCGATGGAGCACATGGCCGAACTCGTCGCCGACACGGCCGAACGCGGCCGGCTCGGCAGCCCGCTGGTGCCGGACGCGGCGGAAGCCCTGAAGCTGGCCTGGGCCACCGTGCACGGCTTCGTCACCCTTGAGGCGTACGGCCACTTCCACACGCTCGACCAGGAGGCGCGGGACCGTCTCTTCGCGGTCCAGGCGGGCGTCGCCGCGCGCACCGCGGGCCTGGCGCCGGCCGTGGACCAGGGGGGTGATCAAGGCCCGAGCGGCAGAGGGCCATGGCTCGGGCGGCGAGGACCCCGAAGGCCTTTGGCACTTGGTCCACGGTGAGCTGATTTCCGCTCACCAAACGTTGGGGCGGCGGTAGTCGGGCTCCTGAACGGGAACTGGTTCCGGGTCACGGCCGATGCCGATCGCTGCCGTGGTGACGGAGCGGGCGTGCACATGGTCCTCGGTCCGAGCCTCAGGCCTTCCCGTACTCGTCGTGGCGGCGCAGCCAGTGGGTCTCCTCGCCCTCCTCGTGGCGGCCCATCGGCGTCCGGTCGAGGAGGCCGTAGTAGGCCATGGCGGGCTCGAGGCCGCGCGCGGTGGTGACGTACGTCCGGTGGACGGTGCCGTTCGAGAGCGCGTAGGCGCTCAGCCCGGGCCCCTCGGTGACGTACCCGAGCACGTCGGTGCCGCAGGCCTCCGCCATCTGCCGGACGGTCGGCGGGATGTCACCCTCCAGGAACGGCCTCAGCTCGTCCTCGGTGTACTGGAAGCCGAGGTCGCGGTGGAAGTCGCCGCCGGCGGTGGAGACCCAGTCGAAGCGCCAGCCCATCCGCTCCCGGTAGGCGAGGAGCTTGTCGATCGGCGCCCGCGAGGAGCAGATCAGCGTCACGTCGCGGGCTTTCAGGTGGACGGCGTTGGGGCTGAGGGTGTCCGCGATCGAGGAGCAGACCGGGCATCCGGCCTCGTAGGGCGGGCCGAACATGAAGTGGTAGACGAGCAGCTGCGAGCGCCCGTCGAAGAGGTCCGCGAGCGACTCGGTCCCGCCCGCGGTCTCGAAGCCGTAGTCCTTCTCGACCGGCACCCAGGGGAGCTCCCGCCGCTTCCGCGCGAGCTCGTCGCTCCGTCGGGTGAGCTTCTTCTCCTCCGCGAGCAGCTCCTCCCGCGCCGCCTCGAACTCCTCGCGCGTGCCGATCCTGTGCTCGGGCATGGCCATTCCTCCTGTGGGGGAGCGGAACACCGCCTCGCGGCGTGCGGTCGTCCGCAGCGGCAGGGCAGCCGGCAGTGCCTCCCACCGGCCTCGGCCAACCGGCCGGCCGTACATCCACCGGCCTCGGCCAACCGGCCGACCGGCCGACCGGCCGACCGTCCGGCCGTACATCCACCGTACGCGCGCGGCGGCGGGCCCTCGAGAGCAAGCCGAACGGCCTGTTCGGCGCCGTGGTCACGCGGCGGACGGAGGCCGCGGCGGGGTCGTTGGGGCGGACCTGGCAGCGGCGCGCGCGTCCGGTCGCGGGAGGCCGGGCCGTCCGGTCACTCGCCCGGTATCACGTTCGACAGCGGCAGGCCTTCGAAGAAGGTCACCGCCTCCTCGCGCCAGTGCGGGCGCCAGCCCCGGGCTTCGGCGCGGGCCGCATCGGCGCAGCGGCGCATGTCGGAGCGGAGCTTCCCGTCCACGCCCAGCAGCCGGGCCAGCTCGCGGATGTGCTCGACCGTGTCGGCGGGGCAGTGCGGGTCACCGAGCGCGGACTCCACCACGGCCCGCTGCGTCTCGTCCCCGGCGGCGAGCAGGGCGCTCACCGCGTAGCTGCGGCGGCCCGCGCGCAGGTCGGCGCCGGTGGACTTGCCGGTGGTGTCGTCGTCGCCGAACAGGTCGAGGTAGTCGTCGCGGAGCTGGCCGCCGATGCCGACCAGGGTCGCGTACCGGCGCAGCCGTGCGTCGTGGCGGGCCACGTCCTCACCTGCGGCCAGCAGGCCCAGTCGCAGCGGGGCGAGCACCGAGTACCGGGTGGACTTGTACTCGCAGACGGTGTGCAGGAACTCCTCGTCCGGGACCGGTCGGAAGTCGCGTTCGAGGTCGACGATCTGGCCGGTGACCGTCTCGGCGCCGGCGTCGAGCTGCACCTCCAGCATCGCCTGGCGCAGCTCGGCGGGGACGTCCGCGTCCAGCAGGACCCGCATCGCGAGGAAGGCGGCGAGGTCCCCGGCCAGGACGGCCAGGCCGAGGGCGGTGCGGTCCGCCTCCGGGAAGTCCTGGCGGTAGGCGTAGTAGGTGGAGGGGCCGCCGCGGCGCAGGGGCGAGTCGTCGATGACGTCGTCGTGGACGAGCCCGTGCGTCTGGAGCAGTTCGATGCTCAGCGCGGCCTCGGCCAGGCCGGGTACCGGGTCGGTGGTCACCAGTCGGGCGGCCTCGTACAGGAGGGCGACCCGCAGCCGCTTGCCGCCGCGCAGGGAGAGGTCCCGCAGCAGTTCCAGGCAGCGCGGGGTGAAGCGGCTGAGCGGCGGGGTGTCGAGGCGTTCCGGCAGGGCGGCGAAGTAGGCCTCGAAGCGGAGGTCGAACCGGCGCCGGTGCTCGGCGGCTCGTTCCCGGGCGGCTGCCATGATCGTCTCGTTCACGGGGCCCACCCTCTCATCCGCGCGGGCCCGTCCGCGCCGCCGGGTCGTGGCGGGCCCGCCGGCGGACGGCCGTCACCCCGCCCTCCGTGGAGGCTCAGGCTTCGGTCAGCCAGGCCTCTTCGAGGCCGCCGAGGACGAAGCCGTTCTCGAAGCGCACCTTGTAGGTGATCCGCGCGCCGACTCCGGCGTCGAACGCCCCCGGTCCGATGAACCGCTGGCGGAGGTCCTCGAGCAGGCCGGCGGAGAAGGGGTCGAGCCGGGCGGCGCGGATCTGCTGCTCGACGCCCGCGAGCATGTCCTGGGTCACGCCGCCGGTCTCCTTCGCCGCGTCCGTGACGATGCCCGTCAGGCCCCCGGCCAGGAACAGCGGACCGGGGAGGCCGATCGCGGCCGCCGTGCCGTCCGCGGTGAGCTGCACGTCCCTGGTCAGCCTGACCTTCGCGCCGATCTCGTACGGCATGGGTGGTCCCCCCTCGTTGGATCTTGGCCCTGACTGGGGCCAGCGTAGTCGGGGTGCCCCGGGGGGAACGGGCGTTCGGGGGGATCGGGAGCGCGGCTGTCGGTCTCCGGTGTCCCGCGCATGCCGCGAAGCGGTGCGGCGAAGCCCGGGAGGAAGCTCGGTGTCATGCCGACCGCGCCGATCGGCAGGGTGGCCCGCGCCCCCAGCGCGGCGCCTGCGGCCCCGCCCGGGATGCCGCCCGGGGGCGGCCGCAGCCGGACAGGAACCGGGTGGTCGCGTTCATCCGGCCGAGCATGCCGACCCGGGGTGAGCGCCTGGTGGACGCTCGACCGGGCGACGACGCGGACGACTCCGGCCAGGGAGAGGGCCGCGAGCCCGGCGGCCGCCCCGTGGGCGCCCGGTCGGTCGGGTGGTGGGCGGCGCGCGAGGCCCACCACCCGGTCGCGCACCGGGGAGCCGGTCGCACACGGGGGAGGGGAGGCGGCCGCCTGCGGCCCGTGAGCGGGATTCCCCTGAACGGCCGGTGCGTGCCGCGCCGGAACCCGAGCTTCCTGTCAGTAGCCTGCGGAGCCGAACCCGACACCTACCCGGAACGAGGCCCCATGGCGCACGCCCGGCCGTCCCGTCCCCCGATCCCGCGGTCCGGGGCCGCGCTCGCCGCGCCGGCGGCCCGGGCCGGCGCCGGCTCCGAGCCGGTCGTCCGCGCCGGCCGGCGGCAGCCCGCCGCGACCGGGCCCACGCGGGCGTGAGGTTCTCCGGGTTGCGCGGCAACCGCCTCGTCCTCGCCCTGCTGATCGTGGCGGTCCTGTGCTCGGCCGGCACCGCGCTGTACCTGAACGAGCGCAACACCCGGCAGCAGGCCCGCGAGCTGGCCCTCCCGGGCGCCGGTGACTGGATCGAACTGGACGTCACCTCCCAGGACATCGACCCCGGGACGGGCGAACTCACCCTCTACGTCGTGCCCGTTCCGCGCGGTGGCCTCGCCGCGGGGCCGGGTTCCTCCGCGTTCGGCCGGCAGGCCGTGATCACCGTCCAGGCGGCGGACCGCACCGAGCTGCGGGCGGCGCCGGGGGAGGCCGCGACGCCCGAGCCCGTGAAGGCCAACTTCCACGACGGCACCGTGACCGACTACCCCTTCGACCGCCACCACTTCGCCGTGTCGTTCGCGGCCTCGGACACCTCGGGCGCCGTCCCCGTGGGCGTGGTCTTCAGGGACGTCGACCCGTTCTTCCTGGTCCACCCGACCAGCACCGCGGGCAGCGCCGGGGCGACCGTCCTGGAGGGCACCGTCACCAGGACGCGCAGCACCTCCATCCTGGCCTGGTTCATGATCGCGGCGATGTGGGCGCTCGCGCTGGCGGTCCTGGCCGGGGCCGAGGTGCTCCGCCGTGGCCGGCAGGGGATGGTGTGGCCCTCGCTCGGGTGGATGGCCGCGACCCTCTTCGCGCTCGTCGGCATGCGCAACGCGGCGCCGGGCTCGCCGCCGATCGGTTCGCTCATCGACTACGTGGCGTTCTTCTGGGCCGAGGGCATCATCGCGGCGAGCCTGGTGGTCACGGTCGTCTCCGGCAGCCGGATCGAACGCCGCAAACGGGCGGAGGCGGCAGCGGCCGCGTCCGGGGCAGGTCCCTGAGGTCCGGACGCGGCCGCGGGTCGGGCCGCCGCGATGCCGCCGGCCACCGGTGAGGGGGCGCGCTCGGCCGTTTTAGGTTGTGTAGTTCT
>NZ_JBHXTG010000094.1:0-30243 GCF_042677465.1 Kitasatospora sp. NPDC127111 | reverse complement strand
CTGCTCAAGCTCGGCCGCTCGCTCAATCCCTACGACCCGTACAACCTCACCCACCCCGCCCAGTACCTCGAAGGCCTGTCGACGACCACCGCCGGACTGATCCAGGCCGGTGACCACCCGGTGGATCTGCTCAAGGGCCTGGTCGGCAGCGGCTGGGGCAACGACCCCTCCGAGGCGGGCGGCAAGCTCGTCGGCAACTTCCTGATCGGCGCCGGCACCGGAGGCGGCGGCACCGCCGCCACCGTCGCCGAACGCGAAGCCGTCGCCGTCGCCGAAAACGCCGCCAAGAAGGCCGCCCAGGAAGCCGCCGAAAACGCCGCCAAGAAGGCCGCCCAGGAAGCCGCCGAAAAGGCGGCCAAGGAGGCGGCGGAGAAGGCGGCGAAGGAAGCCGCGGCGAAGGCGGCGAAGGAGGCAGCGGACAAGGCTTCCAAGGAGGCGGCCGAGAAAGCCCTGCAGGAAGCGGCGGAGAAGGCCGCTGCGGTCAAGCCGGTGCTGCCCTCACCCATGAAGCCGGCTGCCCTGCCGGAAGGCTGGACCATCAAGACCCCCGCCGAGGGCACGGCCGACGTGGCAGCCGGGGGGCCCAAGTCCGTCCCGTCGCAGCAGGTCCCTCACCCGGCTCAGCCTGCGCCGCATCCTGAACCCGCGCCGCATCCTGAACCCGCACCGGCATCGGTGGAACCTGCCAGCGCACACCCGTCGGCAAAGCTGGCTGAAGGCCCGGCCGACGGGCCTTTGGAGGGCAGTGAGGCCCACCCGAAGATCAACGAGGCTTCCGTGCCAGGCCCCGAGGCTGCGGCGGATGCAACCTCTGCGGCACCGGTAAAGGCTGAGGACTTTGCTGTTCCTTCTGATGGCGTGCACCCCATGTCCCCCGAGGACTTTGGCCGCCTGACGCCCGAAGAGCAGATGAAGGTTGCGGAGGCTGAGGTTTCGCAAGGTGCGAAGACTTTCGAGCGGAACGCGGACGCTGCCAGATATGGGGGGGACTATTGGAACGAATACTGCGAGAACCTTCCGGTGTCCCAGAAGGAGGCGCTCAGGGGGTACACGGCTTCTCCGAACCTCGTTGATGTTCCCACGTACGTCGAGATGAACGGTTACCTTCGCGGGCAGGGAGGGGGGACGCCGGAGGTTCTACAAAGCATTGCGGAAGTTGACGCCGCGATGGCAGGGCGCCCCATTCCGGAAACTTTGATGGTGGAGCGGGCGACCGATCTGTGGCATCTTAAGATGGAGCCGGAGCAGATTGTTGGGAAAACTTTCACTGAGGATGCCTATTCCTCGGCGTCGCTGGGTCAGTCACCGTTTGACAAGCAGGCGCTGTTGCATTTGAAAGTACCCGCCGGCACTCCGGGAATATGGGTCGAAAAAGTGGGTTACTTTCAAGCTGGCGAACAAGAGATCCTGCTTGGGCGGGGTGTTAGATGGCGAGCGGATCGGGTTGTGGAGGATGCGCGTGGAAAAATCCACGTGTATGGTGAGATTCTGCCTTAGGGAAGGGAATATTTGATGAGTGGCGGATGGGACAGCCCGCGTCTCAGCGAGGACATGCAGATGCGGCTGGTGGATGGCGGGCCAGTCGATTACACATTCCGAACCGAGAGGCCGGTTGAGTACGTTGCCGTGGCCAATGACGATGGCACGGTCCTCGGGTATCTCTGGGGATGTGACGCGGATGACGCTGCTGGCTGGAAGGTGCGTCGTGCGGCCGGCAGCGCGGCATCCAACGTTGGTGGGTATTGGTACATGAAGCTCCGTGACGCGAAGTCTCGGGGGCTGCTTCCGTCGCAGGCGTTGGCCGAGCTTTCTGCTGAGCCCATGGCCGGACGAGTTGGCAAGATCGTTCCTGGATCACGAACCAAGGCCGACAGTCTGGAGAAGCTGCAGGAGCTTGCTCTCCAGGGCTGGAACCCACCTGCGGCGGAGGAGGAGCAGCCGCGGAACGGCCGGCGGTGAGCCCCGGGAGCACCGCCCCACTCCTGGTGGCTGTACTGGCTCGCTCGATCGGATGTAGCGCCAAATGTGCGATCCGCCATGTATAGGAGTCACCTTCGGCGCAGGCGATAAATGGCAAGTGTATGGGGATATTTCCCCCGCTCACGGGAACCGGTAGACGGCTGAGAATCGGGGAATCCTCCTTCTTGCGGAAGACATACAAATGCGACTGGTGGAGGGCGGGCCAGTTGACTACACCTTCTGAACGGAGAATTCTGTCGAGTGCGTAGTGGTCGCCAATGCGAGCGACGGGATTCTCGGTCATCTGTGGGCCTGTGACGCCGATGACGCCGCGGACTGGGTGGGCGGCTCGCTGCTGGTGCCATCGCGATGAACGGAAGTAGGTACTGGTACGTAAAGCTGCGCGACGCCAAGGCCCGTGGGCTCTTGGCGTCGCAGGCCCTGGCCGAGCTGTCCGCCGACACCGAAGGCGGATGGTCGGGGCAGGTGGTGCCTGGTTCGCGGGCCAGGGCGGAGAGCGTCGCCGACCTGCGGGAGAAGGCGCGCGAGGGGTGGGAGCCGCCTGCGGGACCCGAGACGCCTCGCCGCCGCGGTCGCTGAGTTCCACGCGGGGTGGCCCCTGGGATCTACGGGGCCACCATGCGAGTCGGGGACTACTCAGCCCGCGCTCTCCGCGAACCGCCGGAGGTCGTGGAGGGGAAAGATGAGGGATGTCAGGCTCGCCGGGTTGAGGCGCACGTCCAGCCCTTCCAGCCTGGCGGCCAGGTCACGACCCGTCAGCCGGACGGAGCCGGCCCAGTGCCTCGGAACATGGCTCTGCGAGGTGCATGCGTCCACGCCGTCCCTGCCGTTGGCCCCTGTCGTCACCAGCAGCGCACCGGTCTCGGCGTCAGGGCACACCAGCAGTTCGCCGTCCAACAGCGCTGTCAGCAGTTCGGACGGGTTCCCCTCGCCGGACGCCAACCTGGTCAGGGCCGCCTCGGCGGTGATCCGGGCGTTGTTCCCATTCTCTGAAGCCGGCGGCGTGCTGAGCAGAATTCGCCGAAGGATGAGGGCCCGGGCTGCGGGATCGGGCTCGTTGATCAGCGCCGGGCCCGCAAGGCTCCACGCCTTGGCCGCCTGGGTGTCCGAGTGAGCGGTGAGCGCGGTGGTGACGGCGACCGGGTCGGTGTGCACGAGCAACTCGATGTCGTTCAGTACCTCGTCGGCCATGCCCGCGTGGACGGCCTGGCGCAGGACGATGCCCAGCCCTGCCGGATCGGCGCGCGTGTAGTCAGGAGCGCGGTTGGGACCACGGGGAACGGTTCCGGCCAGGGCCCGCGCCACTTCGGTCAGCTCGACGGGGGCGGTACCAGCCATGACCGTGTCCCGCAGCGGCCCCTCTGGCAGCCACCACGTTCCGCCCGCAGTGGAATCAGCAGGAAGAAGCCGGGCCGCATCTTCGACTGCGTCGGCACCTGCGATGGCCGACCACTGCGCCGAGGTCAGTGGCAGCACTGCACCGGCAAGTGCGGCGAGTGCCAACCGCGCCCGCTCTCCCGCAGCAGCCCACCATGCGGCATGGACGCTCTCGGTCGACTGCCCGGCAACCTCGGCCGGAACCGCCGCAGCGAGCCGGGCGAGGCCCGGGCTGGGGTAGACGTCCCCAGCGTCGAACGGTGATGCCCCGCGCTGCTTCCCGTACCAGGCCGAGAACCGTGCACGGTCGGTCCATCTGGGCTCGTCCAGAACAAGAGTGGCGGCGCCCGGGACGCTGTCCCACACGCCGTGCGCAGCCTCGGCCACTACCCGAAGCCCCGGCACGTCCAGTAGCGGGCCCAGTACCCGCGCCGCAATGGCCTCAGGTGCGGCCGAGCGGTTGAGATCCCACAGGAGTAGCAACCTTGGGCGGGGGCCGCCATCCCGAAGCGCCAAGACGAGATCCGAGACCGTACGTGCGTACACCCCCAGCCGGGCGGCCAGGAGCCAAACCGCTGCGTCCGCTGTCATCCCCGCCAGCGAGAGCGCTGCGTCCGGCCGCCGACCAGCTGGACAGCCGGGAATGCTGCAGGCAGCCACCAACCAGGTCAGCAGGTGGGTTTTGCCAACGCCCTGCGATCCGGACACAACACAAAGCCGGGGAGCCTTCGGGTCATCCAGCAGGTTCAGCAATGCGATACCAGCTGGCTGCCGCCCAGCCCGCAGCGGCGGCAGCTGACGTTCCGCTTCGCTCACCAACCCCCCAATTCCCAGGCCTGTATGACGCGAAGGAGTTTACGCATCTGCGGGAAGCGGAGCGACTGCTGTGCTGTAGCCTCACTGCTCTGAGGGCTGGGGGATAACGTTGCGTGACGGCGACTTGGTGCGTCAGGTGCCACCGATGACGAAGCAGGAAGCAATCGAGGCGGTCCGGGCCTATTCGTGCAACTTCCCCTCCACAACGCCGCGGACGATCGTGTTGCGCGAGGAATGGACCCGGTAGTTCAGCTGGGCGTGGCACGTCTGGTTCGAAACCCAGGAGTACCTGGACACCGGTGATCCCAAGATCCGGCCCATGTCACGCGCCTTGTACGTTCGCAAATTCGGTGGTCAAGTGGCTTTCCTGCCCAGCGCTCTGTCGGTCAGACAATCTGCGTACTTCATGGAAACCGGCATCCTCCCGCCGCCCCCGGAGTCTGAGCTCGAAGACGATCCCCGATTCCGCTGAGCACGCCCCGTGAGCCCCGGAGCACACCGGAAGCCCGCACCGGAAGTCGGTGCTGCCGACCTCCGGTGTGGGCGAGCCCGTGGAACGGCGGGCCGTCGGTCACAAATCGGTTGGTCATTCGCCGCAGCCGGCTCCATCCTCGTGCCGTGAAGGAAGAACCGAAGCACGGGATCCGCGCGGTGCACACGGCGGCCACGATCACCGTCTACCAGGCGTATCCGCCGGAGATCGGCGTGCCCGCCGCGCGGGACGGCCGCTTCCCGTCGGCCTGGAAGCGGGACCGGATGACGTGGATCAAGCCGTCGTTCCTGTGGATGATGTACCGCTGCGGATGGGCCACCAAGGAAGGGCAGGAGACGGTCCTCGCGGTCGAGATCGCCCGGGAGGGCTTCGAGTGGGCGCTGCGGCACTCCTGCCTGTCCCACTACGAGCCGGTCCTGCACACCGACCGCGCCTCGTGGAAGCGTCAGTTGCGGCAGGCCCCGGCCCGGATCCAGTGGGATCCCGAACGCGACCTGAGCCTGCGGCCGCTGCCGCACCGGTCGCTGCAGCTCGGCCTCTCCGGCGAAGCCGCGCGCCGGTACGCCGACGAGTGGATACGCGGGATCACCGACGTGACGCCGCAGGTGCGGGAGCTCCACGCCCTGATGCGGGACGGAGACCTCACGGCGGCCGAGCGGCTCCTCCCGCAGGAGACCCCCTATCCGATCGAGGGCGCTCTCCTTGCCCACCTGTGTTCCTGACGCGGCAGGCAGCGCGGTGTCGCGGTGTCGCGGTGTCGCGGTCTCGCGGTGCCGCGGTGTCGCGGAGGAACGTTTCTCCGTACGATGCCGGGTGTGATCAAGGAAAGCTCGGAATGACGGACGACGCCGTCTCCCCGCCCCGGCCGTTGGACGTCACGGCGGTCTTCCCCGAACTCGCCGCCCACGCCCGGACAGCGGTCCGGCTGCACCCCGCACCCGCGGATCCGGGCCCGCGCGACAGCTCCGCGGGAGGGCCGTTGGCCTGGCCGGAGGACGAGGCGTGGCCGACCTGCCCGGGCGGCCGGCACCTGAGGCACGGCCCGCCCCACCGCCCCGCGAACGTGCGCGGTGAACGGTCGGAAAGGTTCGCCCACCACGGTGAGATCACCTGGGAGGAGATCCCCGCGGACGCGTCGTGGCCCTTGCTGCCCGTGCTGCAGGTGCATGCGCATGACGTGCCCTGGTACGACGGCTTCCCGGAGGGCATGGACGTCCTCCAGATCCTGTGGTGTCCGTTCCAGCACGCCTACGACGATCCGGCGGTC
Source organism: Kitasatospora sp. NPDC127111 (assembly GCF_042677465.1). Taxonomy (NCBI): domain Bacteria; kingdom Bacillati; phylum Actinomycetota; class Actinomycetes; order Kitasatosporales; family Streptomycetaceae; genus Kitasatospora; species Kitasatospora sp. NPDC127111. Next base: position 24,310 of record NZ_JBHXTG010000094.1, on the reverse strand, counting down.
CCCTACAACGGCATCGCCGGCCCGTGGGTGCAGGTCCGCTACCGTCGCGGCGGTGAGACGGGGGACCGCTTCCTGACGCCGCCCGAGCCGGTGGCCATCGGCGAGCCCGGCTACCTGCCCACCCCGTGCCTGCTGCGCCCCGAGCCGGTGATCGAGTACCCGCATCCCGGTGCCCTGGGCGAGGACTTCGAAACCCGGGTCACGGAATGGGAGATGGCGGCCTTCGGTCACCCCGAAGACCCCGACGACTACGACCCGCGCTACTCCTGGGACCTCTCGACGGCCCCGGGCTGGAAGCTCGGTGGCCATGAACCCTGGAACTACCAGGGCTACGACGGACCGGTGCGGTGCGACGCGTGCGGCAGCCCGATGCGCTTCGTGGCCGCGATCGCCAGCGACGAATGGGACGGGGGCACGGAGAGCTGGGCGCCTGTCGGCTCGCTCGACGGCGGTCCGGGTGAGCGGCGCCGACGGCAGGAGCCGACCGACGTGGTGGTCGGGGGACGGGAGACCATGCGGATCTTCACCTGCCCCCTCGACGCAGACCACCCGGCCGTCAGCGACCTGATGTAGCCGGACGCGGCGGGACTCCTAGGGGAATCGGGCCGGAGCTCCCGCACGGGTAGGAGCAGGGGGTGGACGGGGGAGTGGGCATGAGAGCGACGGGCAGGAAGATGCGGGCCGCGCGGTGAAGTTGAGGACGACGGTGCACCGGGTGCGGGCCGGGCGGGCCGAGTACCGGGTGGTGAGCGCGGTGCCGGGCGAGGGCCGGGCCGTGCTGTACGGTGACGGTGACGGCGACAGCGGAGGTTGGGAGCTGCGGCTGTACGCGGACCGCGCGGGCGCGCGTGACCTGGCGGCCGCCTGGGCGCTCGCCGCGCGCTCCCCGCGTTCGCTGGTGCACCTGCCGCTGCGCACCGGCACCGCTCCGGAGGGCCTGGAGGAGGAAGGGGCGGTCCGGATGGACCTCGTGCTGCTCCACCACAGCCTGGGCTTCCCGCCGTCCCGGTGGAAGGAGGTCCGGGCCCGGCTGGGCGGCGGCGGGGTGGCGCACACCGTGGACGTCCCGGCGAGCGACTTCCCGCCGGAGGGCGAGCTCGACTTCACGAGCCACCACTTCGCCGAGTGGCGCGACGGTCTGCGCTTCGCGGGCGCCGCACGGACGTTGTTCCTCACCGGCAGTGCGGAGGCGTTCCGCTGGTCGGGAACGCTGGTCCGCTCGTTGGACACCGAGGCGGCGGCCGAGCTGGCCCGCCGGCCGAACCGTGCGCACTACTGCGTCACGCTGAACCACGACGCCCCCGGCCGGCCCGGCCGGTCACCGAAGGGCGTCCCGGGCCAGCTGCACATGGTGTACGCCCACGAGTGGAAGGTCACCGGCTGACCGCGGCAGTCGTTCTCGGGCGGGCGCTGCCCGGCTCGCCGGCCTCCGCGGGTACGCACGCACCTCGTCCACGACGCGTCACCGACCACCGTCCCGGCGCCGACCACCGTCCCGGCGCCGGCCGGTGACCACGGGCCGGACCTTGGTCAGCATCAGGTCGAGGAACCGGTCGGGGTGCAGGAAGGACGCGAAGTGGCTGGCGTCCTCGATGAGGGCGAACTCCTTGACCGGGGCGTGCACGTCGTCGAAGTACCGCCGGGCGCGGTCGGTCGGGGTGAGGACGTCCCGGTCGCCCTGGAAGACGAAGAACGGCAGCTCGAAGTCGGTGCCGTCGGCCCAGTCGTCGAACCCGGCCGTCGCGGGCAGGATCCGCTCGGAGAGCTTCATGCCCTTGCCGAGGATGCCCAACTCGCCCAGCGAGTGCAGCGGTGAGAACCAGAGCGACTTCATGACGACGGACTTCATGGTGCGGAAGGTCAGCGGGTCGGTGGTGGCGACGATCTTGGCGTAGGCAGCGTGCTGCTCGGCGGTCCAGGTGCGCGGGTCGGCGCCCATCTCCTCGACGGCGGCGAGCTCCTTGCGCTTGCCGGCCGCCCGGAGCCGGGCCAGTAGCGCGCGGCGGGCGGAGTCGTCGAGGCCGCCGTCGTGGATGTTCTGGTCGGTGCCGACGTAGGCGGAGTAGCGGTCCGGGTACTGCCGGGCCAGCCGCAGGCCGAAGGTGCTGCCGAAGGAGTTGGCGACCAGGACGACCTGCGCGACGCCCATCCTGGCGCGCACGTGCTCGGTGACCTCGACGGCGTCCTCGTACATCCGGGCGAAGCTCAGCTCGCCCTGGCCGTCGGCGCCGGAGCGGCCGAGGGTCTTGCCGGTGCCGCGCATGTCCCAGCGGACGATCGTGAAGTGCTTCTCCCAGGCGCGGGTGCGCGGCCCGTAGATGGAGTTGGACGAGCCGGGGCCGCCGTGGATCTCCAGCATCACCGGGTTGTCGCGGTCCTCGCCGCGGATCGAGATCCACTGCTCGATGCCGCCGATCCGGACGAAACCCTGCTCGTCGATGCCGTTCGGCGTGTCGATCCGGAGGATCCGGGCACCGGCGGCCCGCTTGAGGCGGCGGTGGCCCAGGACGCCGGCGGCGGGCGCGGCGAGGGTGGCGGCGGAGGCGATGAGAACGGCGCTGATCACGGTTGCTCCCCAGAACTGTGTATCGGTTACGCAATTGCGTTTATGTTATACACAGTTTCGGAGTGACCGTCAACGCGCCGGACGACAGAGGAGGGCCGCCATGGCCGCGAGCAGGACGAGCACGGAGAAGGGCGGCAAGGAGAAGGGCAAGGAGAAGAAGCGCGACCCCAAGGCGAGCCTGGCGCTGCTGTGGGGTGAGCAGGACCAGCCCCGGCGCGGCCCGAAGCCGTCACTGACCGCCGAGCGCATCGTGACCGGCGCCATCGGTCTCGCCGACGCGGAGGGCCTGGACGCGGTCTCCATGCAGCGCGTCGCCGCCGAACTCGGCGTCACCACCATGGCGCTGTACCGGTACTTCCCCGGCAAGGCCGAACTGGCCGACCTGATGGTGGACTCCGCCCTCGGCGTCCCCACCGAGGCCGTCGCCCGCGCGGACGGCTGGCGCGCCGGGCTCACCGAGTGGGCCCGCCAGTGCTGGGCGCTCTACCAGCGCCACCCGTGGATCCTCACCGCCACCACCATGCGCCGCCAGCTGATGGGCCCCAACCAGCTCGCCTGGCTCGACGCCGCGCTGGCCGCCCTCGCCCCGGCCGGACTGTCCGCCGTCCAGCAGCACGACACCGTCATCCTCGTCATCGGCCACATCCGCAACCTCGCCCAACAGCTCGTCGACCGCGACGACGAGGCCGACCAGGAGTGGAACCGCCTCGCCGCCGACGTCCTCGAACGCCACGGCCACCGCTACCCCGCCCTGGCCGCCGCCCTCGCCGCCGGCGCCTTCACCCCCCACCCCGAAGACCCCCTCGACTTCGGCCTCACCCGCATCCTCGACGGCGTCGCCCTCCTCACCGAGCGGAACTGACCGCCGCCCGGCCCGAGGCCGCACGACCACTGTCGTCCCGGTCGTGCGGCCTGTGCCTCGGTTCCTCAGGGCACGTCGCGATCGATGGTGAAGGCCATGACGCTCCCCGGCTGGAGGGGGAAGGGAAGCTGGACGAGGCCCGCCAGATTGCCGAACGGCGCGGGGAAGGTGGCCCGGACGCTGGCACCGTGGGCGGCGCCGAGCGCGCTGATCTCCGACGCGTTGACGGCCAGGCGGGTCGGCCTGATCGCCGGATCGATGGTGAGCCGGTACTCGGCGTCCGTGACGTGCCGGAACACCTGCGCCTGAATGCGCACCCGCCGGTCGTTGCCGACGTACTTCCGCGCCGTGATGCTCAACTCGACGAGGTGGCCCGCCGTGACCTGGGCGTCGTGCGGCACCGAGAAGTGGTCGATCCTGGCCGTTCCTCCGGTGACGGGCTCGTGGGTCGGCGGCTTGCGCTCCAAGTCCCTGTTGTCCACCCGGACCGCCCCGATCGCGAAGATTCCGGGATCGTCCGAATCCAGGTTGTCGTCGATCATCCAGCGCAGCAGGAACTCCGGTCCGGTGAAGCGGTCCAGGCAGGCGTCATCGTTGGAGGACAGGCACACGATGCTCACCGTCTTGGGGAGATTCTCGATCCGGTAGGAGATGCGGAAGCACTGGTACAGGTAGTCGGGGTGGGCGTCTCCCGGTGGCGGTGGGGTGAGCAGGCAGTCGTAGCGGTACGCGGACAGTGCTCCGGCGAACAGCGGGTCGCGAACCGGCCCGAGGACGTCCTGCATGCCACGGAGTACCGCGCTGTCCACCTGCTCGGTGGCTTCGCGCACCGTCAGTGACCCGATCGCCAGGGTCACCACCGCGGCCGACACGAAGGCGCCGCCGATGAGGCTCAGGACGGTTGCGAGTACCTGCTGGTGCGTCAGCAGGGAGGCGGTCACCACACATGCCAAACCGACGGTCAACGCGAGGATGTTGACCAGCACCAGAATCTTGCGCAGTTGTCGTTCCCGCGATGCAGCCACGCGCACCCCCGGCAGGCGGCGTCAGCGCGCCGCCGCTTCCGCGATGATCCGGACAATCCGCTCGGAGACCTCCCCGATCTCCTGCGCCGTACGCACGTTATCGGACTGACGGTCCGTCAGGAAGACCATGGCGATGGGGACGCCCGGAAGGAGGACGATGCCGGCGTCGTTGACCACGCCCCGCAGGCTGCCGGTCTTGTGCCGAACCGGGACGTCGTCATCCAGGCGGGACGGAATCCGGTCGTTGCGAAGGTAGTTGACCAGGTAGCGGCGGAGCGGCTCCAGGTGCGGACTCCGGTCGATGTGCTCGATCAGGCGCAGCATGTCCTCCGCGTTCGTGGTGTTCGCCCGTCCGAGCGGGCCGAGCTCCTGCTCGGAGAAGCCGGCGGGGAAGGCCGTCGAGCCCAGCCGAAGATCCTTGATCGCCGCTTCGATCCGGTCCTGCCCCAGAACCGTCCGCACGTACTCGGCTGCGGGGTTGTCGCTGGTCACCAGCGCGAACCCGCACAACTCCCGGACGGTGAGGGATGTTTCGGGATCGAGCGCCTGCAGGACACTCGGGTACATCGTGCCGGGCAGGCTGTCGATCCGGACTCGCGCGTCCAGATCGACCTCGCCACGGCGCCCCGCCTCGAAGAGGGCCACCCCCAGGATCATCTTCGCCAGGCTCGCCGCAGGCAGCACCTGGTCCGCCCGGTGCGCGACGATGAGCTGCGGATCGCCGAGGGTCTTGACCAGGACGCTTCGGTCCCCTGCCGCGCTTCCGCCTTCCGCGAAGTCCTTGATCTGCGCAGTGATGGCGGCGCGCACTGCATCGGAATCGACCATCAGGCCGTCCCTTCCTTCCGCAACAGGTGACTCGGCTGAGAGTCGTCTACCCGGCTGTCGGGCTCTCACTCGGGGTCACCCGGGCCGGATCGCCCGGGTGCGGGACGGGCGAGGGCCCCGGCCGCTGAGCGGTCGGGGCCCGGGGGGTGCCGTGGGGTCAGGGCCGTGCTTCCGCCTGCTCCTGGAGGAGGCCGGCGATGCGGTTCAGGTCGTTGAGGACGTCGAAGAAGGTGATGATGTCCGGGGTGGAGGCGCCGTTCACGGCGAGGTAGAAGGTGTGCAGGCGGCCGTGGCCGGCGTCGAGGTAGCCGCCGAGGGTCTCGGCGCCGACGGCGAGCCGCTGGTTGACCGCGTCGAGGCCGATGACCGAGCCGGGCTTGGCCCACACCTTGCCCTTGCCCGGGCAGGTGGGGCAGCCCGCGCAGGCGGACGCCAGCGAGCCGTCCACGCCGAGGATCGGCAGTGCCTCGCGGAAGCGGGCGGCCTCGGGGGTGCCCTGCCAGTAGTGCAGGATCTCGTTCTCCACGTCCGGGGTGACCCGGTCGACCGGGTTGCCGCCGCGGCCGTCGAGCAGCTGCACCTTGGTCGGGTCGATGCCGGCCTGGGTGAGGAAGTCCCTGATGCCGGCGAAGCCGTCCTCGCACTGGTGGCTGCCGGCCGCGACGGCCATCAGGCAGATCCCGAGGTTGGCCCCCAGGTTGTGGCTGACCTTCAGGATCAGCCGGGCGTACTGGGCGTAGACGGGGGAGACGTAGGCGGCGACGCGCTCGGTGCCGTCGTAGGAGGCCGGGACGAGGCCGGACGGGTTCGGGCCGGTGGGCGGGGCGGTGACGGTGACGCCGGCCCGGGCGAGCGCCTCGATCAGCGCGGTGCGGCCGAAGGCGTCCGGGTCCTGGACGGGGGAGACGCGGAGCGTGGGCTGGGCGTCGGCGGCGATGGTGCCGGACAGGGTGATGTGGGTGCCGTCGGGGGAGGCGGTGACCGTGATGTCCGTCGTGCCGCCGGCCGCGACCGTCTGCACGGTCGACTCCACCTGGTACGGCGCGACCTGCGGCCGCCAGCTGAGCTCGGCGGGCTGGCCGGGGGTGGTGGCCGTGGTCAGCAGGTCGATGAGGTTGTCGTTGATGATCAGCGGGGTCGGGCTGGGGTCGAGGCCGGGGAACGAGGTGAAGAGCCGGGAGTCGATCGCGACGTCCCCGTGCACCTCGGTGAGGCCGGCGGCGCGCACCTGCCGGGCGATCTCGTCCAGTCCGGCGAGCGGGTCCTCGGGGGTGAGGGTGGCGCCGGGCACGTCGTCGGCGTAGGTGTGGTCGATCGGGGTGAAGTCGACGGAGCCGTCCGGCTTGGTCCGGCCGCCCATGGTGAGGTCGCCCTGGGCGACCAGGACCAGCGAGCCGTCCAGGACCGACCCGCTCCGGCCGCCGACGGCCTGCACGGGGGTGGTGAAGCGGTGGTCGCCGCCGAGGGCGTGCCAGGTGCCCGAGACGCTGACGATCTTGGCGGTCGAACCGGGGATGAAGAACTGGTTCGGGTACTGGGAGTGGATGACCTCGCCGGTCGTGTCGTCGATCTCCAGCAGGCCCCACTGCGCGTGCTCGTAGGCCGGCTTGCCCATGATCGCCAGGATGTCCGGGCTCAGCCCGTCCGCCTGCCTCGGTGCCGCCCCCGCCACCCCGGCCGTTCCGACGGTCATGACGGTGGCCGCCGTCGCGGTGACGACGGCGGCCACGGCCCGCCAACCTCGCGCAAGCGCTCTCGCTCTCATGGACCCACCTCTTCCGGGCGCACACCGGCCGCCCTGACGGCTACTCAGCCCAGGAGGGGTACCGCGCCGCCGCTGCCCGCCGACGCGCGGGCCCGCGCCGTTCACCCGCACGGCACCGCAGACGGCGCAACGGCCTGCCCGACGGCGCAACGGCCTGCCGACGGCGGCGGGGACGGCGCACGGTGGCCCGGCGTCAGGCCGTGTGGCGCGGCGTCGGCGGGTGCCAGTTGTAGGTGGCGTCCGCCCGGCTCAGCAGGACGCGGTCCGGGAGGAGGCCGGCGACGGCGAGGGCGGTGTCGCGCAGGAGGGCGGCGACGGGGGAGCGGCGGGCGACCAGGGCGCCGACGCGGCGGGAGCCGGTGACGATGCTGGTGGTGCGGGGCAGGCGGGCGGCGGTGTAGCCGGGGAGGCCGGCGGCCGGGTCGGCGCCGGGGCCGACGCCGGCGGCGAGGACCACCGCGTCCTCGATCGCCTGGCAGGCGCCCTGGCCCTGGAACGGGCACATCGCGTGGGCGGCGTCGCCGAGCAGGGCGACCCGGCCGCGGTGGTACGCGGGGAGCGGATCGGCGAGCTCCCAGACGTCGTGCCGCAGGACGCGGGCCGGGTCGGCGGCGGCGAGGAGTTCGGGGACGGGCGCGCACCAGGTGCCGTAGCGGCGCAGCAGTTCGGCCTTCTCGTCGCCGTCGGCGGCGCGGGCCCCGGCCGGGGCGAGGGCGGCGCCGTACACGTAGACCCGGTCGCCGGCGAGCGGGACGATGCCGGCGAGGCGGCCGCGGCCCCAGACCTCGCCGGCGGCGGCGGGGTACCGCCCGGGGGTCGGGACGATGGTGCGCCAGGTGGTGAAGCCGCTGTAGCGCGGGCCGGGGTGGTGGGGGAAGAGCAGGCCGCGGCTGGCGGAGCGGATGCCGTCGGCGGCGACGACGAGTCCGGCGGCCTGTTCGCCGTCGGCGGTGCGGACGACGGCGGGAGCGGCGGGAGCGGCGGGAGAGGTGGGATCGCCGGCGGCGCCGGGGTCGACGAGTTCGGCGGGTGAGCCGGTGCGGACGGTGCCGGCCGGGAGGGCGTCGACGAGGGCGTCGATGACCTCGGCGCGGGCGACGGCGGCGATGGTGTCGCCGAAGTGGGTCTCGAAGGCGGCGGTGTCCGTCCGGGCGAGCCAGCGGCCGGAGGGGTGGCGGACGCCGACGGCGGGGTGCGGGGTGGCGAGGGCGCGCAGCCGGTCGCCGACGCCGAGGCGGTCGAGGGCGCGCAGGGCGTTGGGGGCGAGGGCGAGGCCGGCGCCGACGGGTTCGAGGGAGGCGGCGCGTTCGTGGACGGTCACCGGGACGCCCTGCCGGTGGAGGGCGAGGGCGGCGGTGAGTCCGCCGATGCCGCCGCCGATGACGATGGCCTGGTGCGTGTCCATGGGTGCTCCTCGCGTCGCGGCTCTCGGATCCCGAACGAACTACAGCTGTAGTTACCAAGGCCCCACGGTACTACACATGTAGTGAGTTGGGGATGGGTGGGCGGAACGGCCATGATCGGACCCATGACACCCCCGCGCCCGACCCTGATCGCCGACGCCGCCATCACCCTGATCGCCGAACGCGGCCTGCGCGGGCTGACCCACCGCGCGGTCGACGAGGCGGCCGGCCTGCCCGCCGGCTCGACCTCCAACCTCGCCCGGACCAGGGCCGCCCTTCTCGAACTCGTGCTGACCCGGATCGTCGAGCTGGAGTCCGCGGGCCACCCCTCCCCCGGGGACGCCCCGCCGCCGGGCCCGCCGCGCGACCTGATCGTGCAGCTCGTGGCGGACGCGCTGCACCAGGCCCTCACGGCCGGACGCGTGCTCACCCTGGCCCGCCTGGAACTCGCCCTGGAGGCCGCCCGGCGACCCGAACTGCGCGCCGTGTACGACCGGTTGGGCGCGCGCTTCCTCGACTACGCGGTCGTCCTGCTCACCCGGTGCGGCTCGGTCGAGCCCGCGGCCGACGCCCGCCGGCTGATCCGGTGGTGCGACGGGGTGCTGTTCAACGCCACGGTCGGCAGTGGGCACCGCCACGCACCGGGCCCGGCCGAGCTGCGCGAGGACCTGACACGCTACCTCGACGCACTGCTCGGCCCGGAGGCGTAGCGGCCGCGGGACCGCGGGGCGTGCGGACGGCTGGGCCCGGGCGGTTCGGGAACTACCCGACGGCGCCCGTCACGCGCGCCGCGATGAGCCGGGCGCAGGCGGCCGCGCCGGCGCGGGCGGTGTCCACCTCCAGGTCGTAGCGCACGCCCCGGTGGACGGCCTCGGCCTGCGCGGCGGCCATCCCGGTGACCCGGTCACCCCGGGCCCGCTCCCGGGCGGCCGCCACCTCGGGGGCGCACCGGACGCCGACCCAGAGCACGTCCAGGCCGTCGAGCGCGGAGCTCCACCGCTGCTGCGAGGCGGCGGTGCCGAGGAAGACCTCGTCGACGATGATCCGGGCGCCGGCCCGGGCCATGGCCGCCACGCCGAGCGTCCAGGCGTCGTCCAGCGCGGCGAACGCCGGCCCGACGGTCACCGTGCCGTCGCCGTCGTCCACCCCGCCGATGCCCGCACCGCCCTCGCGCAGCGCGGCGGGCAGGGCGTCGACCAGGGTGTCCGCCCCGAGGGCGAGCCACGGGTCCGGCAGCAACTCCTGCAGGCGGCGGGCGATGCTCGACTTCCCCGAGCTGGAGCCCCCGTTGAGGACGATCACCTGAGCACCGGTCATGCCGCCACTCTAGGGCCCGTCTCCGAGGCCGGCCCCGATGGCCCGCCCCGGTGGCCGCCTTCCCGATGGCCGTACCAGGCGGCCGCCCTCAGCCCGAGGCCTCAGCCCGCGCGGTACGCCGCGGCCGCCGCCGCGAACGAGGCGGCCAGCTGCGGCGAGCCCGCCCAGTGCAGGTGCAGGTACGAGGCGTGCACGTTGGCGGCGGGCCCGCCCGCGAAGCCCTCGGTGCGCGGACCGGCCGGCAGCTGCCAGCCCCACGCCGGCCGCTCGCCCGCCGCCGGCTCGCAGACCGTGCGGTGGAACTCGTGCCCGCGCAGCCGGGTGCCGGCAGCGGCGAGCGGCGAGTCGTGCAGGGCGACGGCCTCCCGGTAGCCGAGGGTCAGCCGCTCGGTCATCCGGGCCCCGGTGTCCAGCACGCCGCACATCGGCAGGCCGTCCAACTCCCGCCCGAGGTACAGGAGTCCGGCGCACTCGGCGGCGATCGGCCCGCCCGCGGCGGCGAAGGCGGAGATCGCCCCGCGCAGCGCCGTGTTCGAGCTCAACTCCTTGACGTACAGCTCGGGGAAGCCGCCGCCGATCACCAACCCCGCGGTGCCGTCCGGGAGTCCGGCGGCGTGCAGCGGGTCGAACGGCACCACCTCGGCGCCGGCCGCGGCGAGCAGCTCGGCGTTCTCGGCGTACGAGAAGGAGAACGCGGCCCCGCCGGCCACCGCGATCCGCGGCGCGCCCGCCACCGGGGCGACCTCGGCGGCGGCGTCCCACGCGGCGCCGTGCAGCGGGGGAGCGGTCCGGGCCAGCGCCAGCACCGCGTCCAGGTCCACCGAGGAGGCGACCAGCTCGCCCATGTCGGCGACCGCCCGCAGCGCCTCCGCCGATCGCTCCACGGCCGGGATCAGACCGAGGTGGCGGGACGGCGTGGCGACCGCCGCCGAGCGGCGCACCGCGCCCAGCACGGGCACCCCGGAGCCCTCCTCCAGCGCCTCGCGCAGCAGCTGCTCGTGCCGGTCGGAGGCGACCCGGTTGAGGATCACCCCGGCGAGCCGGACCTCCGGGTCCCAGGAGGCGAAGCCGTGCACCAGCGCGGCCACCGAGCGGGACTGCGAGGAGGCGTCCACCACCAGCACCACGGGCGCCCGCAGCAGCTTGGCGACGTGGGCGGTGGACGCCAGCTCGCCCCGCCCCGACGCGCCGTCGAACAGCCCCATCACGCCCTCGACCACCGCCACGTCCGCCCCGGCCGCGCCGTGCAGGAAGAGCGGCGCGATCCGCTCCGGCCCGCACATGAACGCGTCCAGGTTGCGGCCCGGCCGGCCGGCGGCCAGCGCGTGGTAGCCCGGGTCGATGTAGTCCGGGCCGACCTTGTGCGGCGAGACCGCCATCCCGCGCGCGGCGAGCGCGGCGATCAGGCCGGTGGCGACGGTGGTCTTGCCGGAGCCGGAGGACGGCGCGGCGACGACGAGACGGGGGATGTTCACGGGTGCGGGGTTCAACGGCCTACCACTCTCGACGGGCTACCACTCGATACCGCGCTGGCCCTTGCGGCCGGCGTCCATGGGGTGCTTCACCTTGGTCATCTCGGTGACCAGGTCGGCGAAACCGGTCAGCGCCTCGGGCGCGTACCGGCCGGTGATGACGACGTGCTGGCTGCCCGGGCGGTCCTTCAGCACGGCCACCACCTCCTCGGGGTCGACCCAGCCCCAGTGCATCGGGTAGGTGAACTCGTCGAGGACGTAGAAGCGGTAGGTCTCGGCGGCGAGGTCGCGCTTGACCTGCTCCCAGCCCTCCTTGGCCGCCGCCTCGCTGTCCAGCTCCATCTCGGTGGAGCGCTGGATCCAGGACCAGCCGGAGCCCATCTTGTGCCAGTCCACCGTGCCGCCCTCGCCGGAGGCGCCGAGCACGCGCAGCGCGTTCTCCTCGCCGACCTTCCACTTGGCGGACTTCACGAACTGGAACACCCCGATCGGCCAGCCCTGGTTCCAGGCCCGCAGCGCCATGCCGAAGGCGGCGGTGGACTTGCCCTTGCCGGGGCCGGTGTGCACGGCGGTGATCGGCAGCGTGCGGCGCTGGCGGGTCGTCAGACCGTCGTCGGGAACGCTCTCGGGGACACCCTTGGGCATGCGGATCAGGCCGCCTTTCGCATCGTCGTGGTGGAGCGGTTCTCGCGGACGAGCGAGGCGACGCCCTCGGCGCGCAGCTCGTCCAGGGTCACGGCGGTGGCGCCGAGCTGCGCCGCCAGGGTGCGGGCCAGGCCGAGCCGGACCGGGCCGGACTCGCAGTCCAGCACCACGCTCGCCACGCCCTGCGCGGCCAGCAGCCCGGCCGCCCGGTGCGAACGGGCGACGGCGTCCCGGCCGCCGGTCGCCCGGCCGTCGGTGACCACGACGAGCAGCGGACGGCGGTGCGGGTCGCGCATCCGCTCCACCCGCAGCACCTCGTGCGCCCGCAGCAGCCCGGCCGCCAGCGGGGTCCGGCCGCCGGTGGGCAGCGACTCCAGCCGGGCCGCGCCGACCTCGACGGAGGAGGTGGGCGGCAGCGCCAGCTCGGCGGCGGCGCCGCGGAAGGTGATCATGCCGATCTTGTCGCGGCGCTGGTAGGCGTCCATCAGCAGCGACAGCACGGCGCCCTTGACGGCGGTCATCCGCTGCCGGGCGGCCATCGAGCCGGAGGCGTCCACGACGAAGAGCACCAGGTTGGACTCCCGGCCCTGGCGGACCTGCTCGCGGAAGTCGTCCTTGTGCAGCACCAGCGCCCGCGCGGACCGCCCGCGCGCCACCTGGTGCGGCGCGGCGGCCCGCAGCGTGGCGCTCAGGTGCAGCCGGGCCAGCCGGCCCTGCGGGCGGCGGGCGCGGATGGTGTGGCCGCCGTCGGTCTCGGCGGGGGAGCGGCGGCCCTGGGCGCCCCTGCCGGTGCCGTCCACCTTGAACAGCCTGGTCCGGTACGGCTCGCCGGCCGCCACCGGGGCGGTCTCCCGGACGGGGGCGGGGTGCTGGGCCGGGACGGGCTGCTGCGGGGGGTCCTCGGGCGCGGGCGCGGGGGTTTCGGCGCCGTTCGGGGCGTCCGGGCCGGCCGGTTCGGGGGCGCCGCCGCCACCGCCGTCCGGTCCGCCGTCACCGGGGCCGTCGTCGTCCGGGCCCTCGGGTGAGGGGCCCTCGGGTGAAGGGTCCTCCGGCGACGGGTTCTCCGGCGAGGGGTCTTCCGGCGACGAGTCCCCGGGCTGCGGCTCCTCCGGCTGGGCGTGCTCCTCCAGCGTCCGGTCCAGCTGCTCCTCGTCCAGCCCGGGCGCGTCGAAGGGGTTGCGCCGGCGGCGGTGCGGCAGCGCCAGCTGGGCGGCCTTGCGGACGTCCTCCTCCAGCACCTCGGTGCGCCCCGCCCAGGCGGCCAGCGCGACGGCGGTCCGGGCCATCACGATGTCCGCCCGCAGGCCGTCCACCTCGAACGCCGCGCAGACCGCGGTGAGCTGACGCAGCGCCGTATCGGTCAGCTCGACCTTCGGCAGCAACTCCCGTGCCGCGGTGATCCGTTCGGCGAGCTCCCGCTCCTCCTCGGCGAACCGGGCGGCGAAGCCCGCCGGGTCGGCGTCGTACGCCAGCCGGCGGCGGACCACCTCGGCGCGCTCGGCCGGGTCCCGGGTGGCGGCGATCTCGACGGTCAGGCCGAACCGGTCGAGCAGCTGCGGCCGCAGCTCGCCCTCCTCCGGGTTCATCGTGCCGACCAGCAGGAACCGGGCCGCGTGCCGCACCGAGACGCCCTCGCGCTCGACGTAGGAGCGGCCCATCGCGGCGGCGTCCAGCAGCAGGTCCACCACGTGGTCCTGGAGCAGGTTGACCTCGTCGATGTAGAGCACGCCGCGGTGCGCCCGGGCCAGCAGCCCCGGCTCGTACGCCTTGACGCCCTCGGCGAGCGCCCGTTCGAGGTCGAGCGAGCCGACGATCCGGTCCTCGGACACGCCGACCGGCAGCTCGACCAGCCGGGCCGGGCGTTCGGCGACCGCGAGGCCCGTCGGCGCGCCGGCGTGCGGCCCGTCCGGGCAGTGCGGGTCCGGCGCGGCGGGGTCGCAGGCGAAGCGGCAGCCGTCGACGGTGGCGATGGACGGCAGCAGGCCGGCCAGCGCGCGCACCATGGTCGACTTGGCGGTGCCCTTCTCGCCGCGCACCAGCACGCCGCCGACCGCCGGGGAGACGGCGTTGAGCAGCAGCCCGAGCCGCAGGTCGGCCATGCCGACGATCGCGGTGAACGGGTAGCGGACGTCACTCATGATTCTCCAAGGGGGCCCCGGGCGGCAGGAACGGCAGCGATCCGGCCGCCGGCACCCCGCCCTCGATCAGCTTCCACAGCGCGTCGGTGTCCGCGTGCTCCTCGATCAGGTCGCCCAGCCGGTCCAGCCGGGCCTCGCGCGCCGCGGCGAACGAGGTGTCCGGCGCGGGCACGAACGCCCGGCCCGCCAACCCCGCCACCTCGCGCAGCAGTTCGCGCCGGAACCCGTCGTTCTCCAGCGCGCCGTGCCAGGTCGTGCCCCACACGGCCCCCACCCGGCACCCGTCCAGGAAGGCCTCTCCGCCCTCGACCGTGACGATCCCGTGGTGGATCTCGTAGCCCTCGACCCGCTGCCCGTAGGCCTCGCCGACCGGCCGCCCGAGCACCTTCTCGGCACCGAACCGGACGTGCGTCGGGAGCAGGCCGAGGCCCTCGACGGCCCCCGCCTTCGACTCGACCTCGTCCACGATCGCGTGCGCCAGCATCTGGTAGCCGCCGCAGACGCCGAGCACCGGCCGCCCGGCCGCCGCCCGGGCCTTCAGCGCCGGCTCCAGGCCGCGCTCGCGCAGCCAGGCCAGGTCGGCGACGGTGGCCCGGGTGCCGGGCAGCACCACCAGGTCGGCGTCGGCCAGCTCCTCGGGCCGGGTGGCCCAGCGGACCAGCACGCCCGGCTCCTGGGCCAGCGCGTCCAGGTCGGTGAAGTTGGAGAGCCGGGGGAAGCGCACCACGGCCACCCGCAGCACGTCCGCGCCGAGCGGCCCGCGCCCGGCGGTCCGGTCGACCACGGTGGACAGGTCGAGCGAGTCCTCGGCGTCCAGCCAGAGGTCCGGCAGCATCGGCAGGGTGCCCAGCACCGGACGGCCGGTCAGCTCGTGCAGCATCTCCAGGCCGGGGGCGAGCAGCCGGGCGTCGCCGCGGAACTTGTTGACGAACCAGCCGGCCACGTGCCGCTGGTCCTCCGCCGAGAGCAGCGCCAGCGTCCCGTACATCGCCGCGAACACGCCGCCGCGGTCGATGTCCCCGACCACCACGACCGGCAGGCCGGCGGCGGTGGCCAGGCCCATGTTGGCGATGTCCCGGTCCCGCAGGTTGATCTCGGCGGGCGAGCCGGCGCCCTCGCAGACCACCACGTCGTAGCGGCGGCGCAGGTCGGCCAGGCACTCCAGGGCGTGTTCCAGCAGAACGGGCTTGCGTTCGCGGTAGTCCAGCGCGCCCACCTCGGCGACCGGCCGGCCGAGCAGCACCACCTGGCTGCGGCCGTCCGCGCCCGGCTTGAGCAGCACCGGGTTCATCGCCGCCTCGGGCTCCACCACGGCCGCCTGCGCCTGCATCGCCTGGGCGCGGCCGATCTCGGCGCCGTCGGCGGTGACGAAGGAGTTCAGCGACATGTTCTGCGCCTTGAACGGCGCGACCCTGACGCCCTGCCGGGCCAGCCAGCGGCAGATGCCGGCCGTGACCACGCTCTTGCCCGCGTCCGAGGTCGTCCCGGCGACCAGCAGCGCGTTGCTCATGTCCTACCCCTACTCCCGCCCAGGGCCGCCCGGAGCAGCAGGTGCCCGGCGACCGTCGTACCCAGCGCCAGCGCGCTCACCCTCCGGGAGAGCACACAGGCGCGCTCGATGTCGTCCACCCCGACCGGCCGCAGCCCCTCGCCCAGCACCGGCCGGTGCTCGACGCGCTCGCCGTACCGGAGCGTCCCGCCGAGGCGGACGCCGATCGCGCCGGCGAAGGCCGACTCGGCCTGGCCCGCGTTCGGGCTGGGGTGCGCGGAGCCGTCCCGCCGCCAGACCCGCCAGGCGGTGCCCGGCTCGGGCGCGGCGGCCACCGTGAGCAGCGCGGTCAGCCGCGCACCCGGCCAGCCGGCCACGTCGTCCAGCCGGGCCGAGGCCCAGCCGAACCGGGCGTACCGGGCGGAGCGGTGGCCGACCATCGCGTCCAGGGTGTTGACGGCGCGGAACGCCAGCAGGCCCGGCGTGCCCGCGAGCCCGCCCCAGACCAGCGCGTTCACGACGGCGTCGGCGGTGTTCTCGGCGACCGACTCGACCACCGCGCGGGCCAGCTGCTGCTCGTCCAGCGCGCTCGGGTCGCGTCCGCACAGGTGCGGCAGCCGTTCCCGGGCCGCCGTCAGGTCGCCCGCGGCGAGCGAGCGGCCGATGGTCCGGGCCTCCCGGGTCAGCGAGGTGCCGCCGAGCACCGTCCAGGTCGCGGCGGCGGCCAGTGCGGCCCGCCCGAGCGGGCGGCGGCCCAGCAGCCGGTCGGCGGCGACCGCGCCGGCCGCGACGGTGCCCACGCAGAGCGCGGTGTAGGCGGTGCCGGCGGCCCGGTCGTCGCGCCAGATCCGCCGCTCCAGGCGGCCGGCCGCGCCGCCGAAGACGGCCACCGGGTGGCCGCGGCGCGGGTCGGCGAACCGGGCGTCGGCGAGGTAGCCCGCGACGGCGCCCAGCGCGAAGGCGGCGGCGCGGGTCAGCGGGCGCACGGCGGGCAGCAGAGGGCTCGGAGGGGCGGGGCAGCCTGCATCGCGTGCGTGTCCTCACTCAGGGTCCGCGCCCTGGATCGACGTACCGGGGGCGAGAGTCTCCTGGCTTCCGGGTCGGACGCACCTCCGGGCCTTCCAGCGGCTCCTGACGGTCCGCCGTGGCGATTCCGGACGTGCTCCCCGGTGACAGTGGCGGGACCGCGCCGGACTCGCACCGGCTTCCTCTGCATGCCTCCGTATTGGCTGAAGGATCCCATCACGCGCCCGGAGCACGAGTCAACCAAGGTCACGGAGGGGTTGGTCACACGCGTCATGCGCCGCCCGCGCCGTCGCTATCTCTGATCACCACCCCGCGCAGGGGCATGACAGCCTGTGCGATCGTCCAGCGGCCTGGAGACCCCCACAGCCGCGCTTCGTGCGTTCGGCGGCTGGGGGGCCGAAGCGACGACGCCTACCGTCGGGTGGCATGCGACGCAGAGAGCCACCCGCCGTGCCCCCGGTGCCCTTCTCGCCCGCGGCCGCCCGCGCGCACCGCGCCGGGCTGGGGCTGACCCCGGAACAGGTGGCCGAGGGCATGGCCGCCCACGGGATCCGGCTGCTGCCCGCGCACGTGCTCGGCTGGGAGAGCGGCGAGCTGCGCCCGAACGAGGAGGAGTTCATCGCGCTGGCCCGCGCGCTCTGGTGTCCGGCCGTCCAGCTGATGGGCGTCCGCCCGGCCCGGCTGCGGGACTTCCGGGTGGCCCGCGAGCTCGGCCAGGAGACCGCGGCCCGCCGGATCGGCATCGGCCTGCGGCACTACCAGGCGGCCGAGACCACCGGCCGCTGGGACGGCGACGAGGAGCAGACCCACGCGCTGGCCCGGGTGCTCGGCCTGACGCTGCGCGAACTGGTCGCGGTGACCGGCCGCGGGGACGAGCTCGACCAGCGGCTGCGGCAGTGCGTGGACGGCCGCTGGCAGGCGCACGTCCGGGCGATCGCGCGGATCGTGCCGGTGCCCGAGCAGGACCTCGCCCCCGTCCTGACGGCGCTGCAGAACGAGTACCAGGTCTCCTCGCACTGGGGCGCCGGCACCTGGGGCTCGCCGGCCCCGGCGGCGCGCGAGCCGGAGCAGCCGCTCGGCGCGCGGTTCTGGGAGCTGCTGGAGCGGCGGGAGACCGACATCCCGGCGTGAGCGCTGCCAGCGACGCCGCCCGGCCCGGCGCCCCGGCGTTCAGGCGTGAGCGGCGCGGCGTGAGCGTCCCGGCGTTCAGGCGTGAGCGGCCCGGCGTGAGCGTCCCGGCGCCCAGCCGTCAGCGGCCCGCCGGCCCCGGCCGCGGTCCGCGCCCCCACGCCGGCATGACCCGGACGGCCGCGTCCGGTGGCCGGGCGGCGCCTCCGCGAGTGGACTGGTGGGCACACTGCCCAGTCCGCGACCGACAGAGCGGGGAGCGATATGCGTTGGGGAACCGCAGCCGCCGTGGCGGCCGCCGCCATCGGCACCGGGGTCGCCGTCCTGGTCATCGGGCGCCGGGCCTCCGAGCGGCTCGTCCGCCCCGCGGCGGCGCCGGAGCGGTCCGCCGGCCCCGTCCTGGTCCAGAGCCTCGCCGCCGGGCGCGCCACCTTCACCCGCACCCCGGAGAGCAGCCGCCCCGGCCGCTGGGCCGTGGAGTGGGGCGAGGACGGCCACGCGGTGGTCGAGGAGGTGCTGCGCAGCGACGAGCAGGGCGTCACCCGGCGGCTGGTCCGCGCCGACCGCGGCACCCTGACGCCCGGCACCGAGGTCCGCTTCACCCCCCGGGTGTACCTCGGCGACCCGACCTCGGCCCTCGGCCTGCCGTTCACCGAGACCGCCGCCGAGGGCGAGCTGGGCGCCCTCCCCGCCTGGTACCTGGAGGGCAAGCGCGGCGCCTGGGTGATCCTGATCCACGGCAACGGCGCCGACCGCCAACAGACCCTCCCGGTGCTCCCGCTGCTGGAACGGCTCGCCCTGCCCGTCCTCTCCGTCACCTACCGCGGGGACGCGGGCGCGCCCCCGTCCCCGGACGGCCTCGGGCACTTCGGCGAGACCGAGTGGCGGGACGTCGAGGCGGCCGTCCGGCTGGCCCTGGACGCCGGTGCCGGGCGGATCATCCTCTACGGCTGGTCGGTCGGGGCCACCATCGCCCTGCACACCGCGGCCCGGTCGGCCTGGTCCTCCTCGATCGGCAGCCTGATCCTGGACTCGCCCGTCCTCGACCTGCCCGCCACCGCCCGCCGGGACGCCGCCCGGGCCGGCTTCCGCGGCGCCGCGGCCGACCTCGGCGCGCTCGCGGCGGAGGGCCGCACCGGCGTCGACCTGGCCGACTTCGCGCGGATCGCCGACGGCACCGACCTGCGGGTGCCCACCCTCGTCCTGCACGGCCCGGACGACCCGGTCGCCCCCTGGCGGGCCGCCGAGCGGCTCGCCGGGCGCCGCTCCGACGTGGTCAGCCTGCAGGCCGTCCCCGGCGGTGACCACGCCGCGCTCTGGAACGCCCACCCGGCCCACTACGAGGAGCTCCTCCGCCGCTGGCTCACCCCCCACCTCTGATCCCGCCCCTGATCCCCGGGTGGGCCGGCCGGGTGGGCCGGCCGCACCGTTCGCACTCTGACGTGGCCCCGCCAAACAGATCCGGCCAGGCGGTTTGCCTCTGTTGCCCGATCTTGTGGACCCCCCGCGCCCGCCGCTCGGTGCCGAGGGCGAACCGGATGTGACAGAAGGCCGGTACAAGGGGAAGACTGCTCGACGTGACGTCTCGGAACCCGCGCGACCGTGATGCCCCGCTCCCGCCGACGATCGGCTCCGGTGCGACGGTGACCCGTCTCCCCGGCACCGCCCACCGCCCCGCCGGCGCCAGGCCGGGCGGCCCCGGCGTACCCCGCCGGCGAGGCCCCGCACCCGCCCCCGGCCGCGGCCGGGTCCCGGTGCCGGAGGGCTTCCCCGCACCCGCCGAGCTCGCCCCGCTGGCCCGCCGGATGCTGGTCGACGCCGTCCGGATCGCCCGCTGGGCCGGCGAGCTCGCCGAGGTCGACAAGCGCGGCGAACTGCTCCCCGACGACGCCCGCGCCGCCGGCCGCGCCCTGGCCATGACGGTGGGCGCCGCCGCCAACGCCTGGGGCCAGGCCCTGCTGGTCGGCCTGGTGGAGGCCCGGGACGGCGGCGCCGCCCCCGGCTGGCGCCTGCACGCCTGGGAGCACGACGACGAGGCCGTGGTCCGCGGCTGGTCGGCACTGTTCGACGCCTGGACGCTGCTCGCCCCGGTGCCGCCCGCCGCCCTGCGCGGCGTCTTCGCGGTGCTCGCCGGGCAGGCCGTCGACCAGGCGCCGCAGCTGCTGTCCTTCCTGCACCTGGTGGACGGCCCGGTCGCCGACAGCGAGCTGTTGGAGCTGCTGCGCCGGGGCCTGGACGAGCGCCGGGTGGCCGGCGGCGGCACCGGCGGGCTGGGCCTGTCGCCCGTCCCGCACGCCGCCTCCGCCGTCTCGGCCGTCCGCGGCACCTGCCGCGAGCCGCAGATCGACACCCCGGCCGCGCCCTCGGACGTCGCCGCCGTCCTGGACTGGATGCTGGACGGCCTGGCCGCCGTCGGCGCGGTGGTCCGCAAGGACGACGCCGCCGAACTGTCCCCGCTGGGGCACTGGGCGGTGCGGGCCAAGCTGGAGGAGATCTGCACCGTCGCGCAGACCGCCGCCGGGCACATCGAGCAGAGCGCCCTCGAACTGCTGAACGCCTGCGCCGACTACTCGCCGGGCCCGGCCCGCGCCGAGTTCCGGGCCTGGGTGGCCGCCCGCCCGGCCGACCGGGCCGTGGCCGAGCTGCTGGACGCCGCCCAGGGCGACGACGCCCTGGTGCGCGGCCTCGCCTTCGAGGCGCTGCGGGTGGCCGGCTCCACCGCCGAGCAGGCCGTCCGGGCCGCCGTCGACGAGCCGGTGCTGCGCCCCTACGCGCTGCTCTGGCTGGCCGAGCAGTCGGACGAGGGGGTCTCCCCGGCCGACGTGCTGGGCGCCGAGGACGCCGCCTGGCTCTGGGTGGACACCGCCGCCGCGGTGCTCGACCACGGCGAGACCGAGCTGCTGGTCGGCCACGTCGAGGGCGCCTCGGCCGGTGACCCGGTGCGGCTCTTCGCCCGTGCCCGGCAGTCCGGCCACCCCCGGGCCGCCTCCGTGCTGACCGCCGTCTCCGGGGTCCACCCGGACCCGGGCGTGGCCCGGGCGGCCCGCCGCTCGGCCTTCAGCGTCCACCGCGGCGGTGCCTGAAGCCTCCCGCTCCCGCGGACGGCCGTGTGGCGACCGCGAGCGGGCCGTGAGCGTGCGTTGAACGGGCGTCCGAACGTTGAACGGGCATGCGAAAGGGCCCGGATCCGATGACCGGATCCGGGCCCTTCGTCGTACGTCCGCCGGGGTCAGCCGAGCCGCGACTCCGCGCGGCGGGCCCGCACGTCCCCGACCTTCTGGCCCACCTTGCGGCGGATGACCAGCAGCGGGGCCATCGCGGCCAGCGCGATCTGGGCGAAGGCGCCGATGTGCAGCAGGGTGTCGCCGCCGGGCGCGCCGGTCGCCCAGGCCGCCAGGCAGCCGATCGAGAGCACGATCCAGCAGAGCGTGGCGGTGGCCAGCAGCCCCTGCGGCTTCGGGTACTCGATCCGGCTGACCATGAGGTACGCCGCGCCGAAGATGGCGAGCAGACCGGGCAGGAACGGCGGGTCGAGCAGGACGATGGCGATCACCGTCATCGCGCCCATCGGGCAGGGCATGCCCTGGAACACCCCTGGTCGCATCTTCACGGCGGAGAAGCGGGCCAGCCGCAGCACCACCGCGAGCAGCACGGTCAGCGCGATCAGCGCCGAGAGCCGGCTGTTGGAGCCCGGCGAGACCATGCCCCAGACCGCGACGAAGTAGGCCGGCGCGATGCCGAAGCTGATCAGGTCGGCCAGGTTGTCGAGTTCGGCCCCGAGGGCGGAGGAGCGCAGCTTGCGCGCCACCAGCCCGTCGAAGAGGTCGCACATCGAACCGATCAGCAGCAGCGTCACCGCGGTGGCGGCGCTGTGCTTGTCCGGCGCGGCGTCCGGGTTGGTGATGTGCGGGACCAGGACCCCGGTGGTGATCGAGTAGATCGCCAGGAAGCCGCAGACGGCGTTCCCCAGGGTCAGGAAGTCGGCGGTGGACAGGTGCTGCGGAGAGCGCGGAGCACGCAGCTCGCGGTCGCGCGCCCAGCGGCGCCGGCGCAGGGCCGTCTCCTCGTCGTCCAGGCCGACGATCGTCTCAGGATCAGTCACGGTCAAGGCGTGTCACCCCGGCTGTGGTCTTCTGGCCGACCTCGACGCCGACCTCGACGCCGGCCGGCAGGTAGGTGTCGACCCGGGACCCGAAGCGGATCAGACCGATCCGATCGCCCTGCTCGACCTTGGTCCCGGCGTCCACGTACGGCACGATCCGGCGGGCCACGGCCCCCGCGATCTGCACCATCTCGATGTCGCCGAGTTCGGTGTCGAAGTGCCAGACGACCCGCTCGTTCTGGTCGCTGTCCTTGTTGAACGCGGGCACGAAACCACCCGCGACGTGCTCGACGGACGTCACCGTGCCGGGCAGTGGCGCCCGGTTGACGTGGACGTTGAGCGGGCTCATGAAGATCGCCACCCGGGTGCGGCCGTCCGGCCAGGCGTCGATGCTCTGCACCACGCCGTCGGCGGGGGAGATCACTCTGCCCGTGCCGATCTCACGCTCGGGGTCGCGGAAGAACCACAGCATGCCGGCGCTGAGCGCGCAGGCGGGAACCGCAGCCAGGGCCCACTTGCCACTGCGCCGGGTGAGGGCGGTGGTCACGGCGGCCGTGGCGAGGGTGGGGACGAACCAGGGGGTGGCTCCGCGCGCGATGGTCACGCGGGGTCGCCGACCGGCCGTCGTGGCTGCGAGGGCATCGCGGTCCGTGACGGAGGTGTGAGGGGACGGGCTGATGGGCATCGAAGACCTTAGTCGCGGGGGATCATGGCCGCTGGACGGGGGCCACCGCGGGGATCGGGTAATAAGGGACGGCTGCTGTCCCGGTGGATGCTATCGGGAGCACACGGTGGGTGGGCAACCCGCCTGCTCGTTCATGTGTCCTGCACGAGGAGGCACCGCGCCTCCTTGGTATACGACCGTAGCTCGGCCCGCTCCGGTTCCCAAGGGTCCGGACACGGCTGGTGACTCTTGTCTCAACGCGCACGCCATCGGAACCGGGCCCGGCGTGGCGCCGTCGGCGGCCCGGAACGGGCGGGAGGGTGCGCCGAAGCGGCCGCAAGGCGCGTGACAGCAGCTGTACGCCCTGCGGCCGCTTCGGGAGCCGTGCCGGACCCCAGGCGGACCAGGCCGGGGCCGTGGTGGGCACGGCGGGGGTGCCGGGGACGGGCCCGCACGCCCGTCGTCCGGCCGTCACCGGGCCGGCGGTCCCGGCCGCGGAGCGTCACCGCGCCGCGGCCGGACCACTGGTTCACTCCGCGATGCGGTACTCCTCCAGCAGCCGGCGTCCGACGATCATCTTCTGGATCTCCGCAGTACCTTCACCGATGAGCAGCATCGGAGCCTCGCGGTAGAGGCGCTCGATCTCGTACTCCTTGGAGAAGCCGTAGCCGCCGTGGATGCGGAAGGCGTCCTCGACGACCTCCTTGCAGTACTCGGAGGCGAGGTACTTGGCCATGCCGGCCTCGAGGTCGTTGCGCTCGCCGCTGTCCTTCTTGCGGGCGGCCATCACCATCATCTGGTGGGCGGCCTCGACCTTGGTGGCCATCTCGGCGAGCTTGAACTGGATCGCCTGGTGCTCGGCGATCTTCTTGCCGAAGGTGGAGCGCTGCTGGGCGTAGGAGATGCCCAGCTCGAAGGCGCGGCGGGCGACACCGCAGCCGCGGGCGGCCACGTTGACCCGGCCGACCTCGACGCCGTCCATCATCTGGTAGAAGCCCTTGCCCGGGACGCCGCCGAGGATGCGGTCGGCCGGGATGCGGACGTCCTGCAGCACCAGCTCGGTGGTGTCGACGCCCTTGTAGCCCATCTTCTCGATCTTGCCGGGGACGGTCAGGCCCGGAACCTTCGGGTTCGGGCCGAAGCCGGCCTCCTTCTCGATCAGGAAGGTGGTCATGTTCTTGTACGGGGTGTTGCCGCCCTCGTCGGTCTTGCACAGCACCGCGACGAGCGTGGACGTGCCGCCGTTGGTCAGCCACATCTTCTGGCCGTTGAGGACGTAGAACTCGCCGTCCTTGACGCCCTTGGTGGAGATGGCCGAGACGTCGGAGCCGAGGCCGGGCTCGGACATCGAGAAGGCGCCGCGGATCTCGCCGGCCGCCATCTTCGGCAGGAAGTAGTCCTTCTGCTCCTGGGTGCCGTGCGCGTTGATCATGTGCGCCACGATGAAGTGCGTGTTGACGATGCCGGAGACGGACATCCAGCCGCGGGCGATCTCCTCGACCACCAGGGCGTAGGTGAGCAGCGACTCGCCGAGGCCGCCGTACTCCTCGGGGATGGTGAGCCCGAACAGGCCGAGCTGCTTCATGCCCTCGACGATGGCGGTCGGGTACTCGTCCTTGTGCTCCAGCTCGGTCGCGACCGGGATGATCTCCTTGTCGACGAAATCCCGCACGGTGGCGAGGATGTCCCGCTGGATCTCGGTGAGGCCGTCGGTCTGTGCGAGGCGTCCCATCGTGCGGCTCCTGTGGCGAAGAAGAGGGTGGGGAGGGGGAGGGGCGGGGCGAAGAGCGGGGGAGTCGTGGGGGGGGGCCGCGGCGGGCGGAGCAGAGCGCCACCCCCCCCCCGGCGGGCGGCCCCCCAAAACACCGGCGCCCCCCCCC